>NZ_NCKP01000092.1:0-4877 GCF_002282795.1 Thiomonas sp. 13-64-67 | reverse complement strand
ACGCCGCCAAAGGGCAACTCGTCTTGCGCAAAGTGCAGCAAGGTATCGTTGACCGTCACGCCGCCAGCATGGGTGTGCAGCAGGGCATCGGCGGTGCGCTGGCGGTCGTGGTCGAACCAGTACAGCGCCAGCGGGCGCGGCTGGCTGCGTAGATGGGCCAGCGCCTGCGCCAGATCGTCATAGGCCACCACGGGCAGCAGCGGGCCGAAGATTTCTTCGTTCATCAAGCGCACCGAGGCCGGGGCGTCGCACACCAGCGCGGGCGCGAGGCGGTGGCGCAGATCGTCGGCCTGCACGCCGTCGAACAGGGCATGCACCTGCGCCCCGGCGGCGCGAGCTTCGCCCAGCAGACCGAGCAGACGGCTGTATTGGCGATGGTCGATGATGCTGGTGTAGTCGGGGCTGCGCAGGCCGTCGGGATAGAGTTTTTGCGCCGCGGCGCGGCAGGCGGCAACCCAGTCAGACTGCTGCGCGCGCGGCACGAGCACATAGTCGGGCGCGATACAGGTCTGCCCGGCGTTGAGCAGCTTGCCGTAGAGGATGCGCTGGGCCGCGTGCGCCAGGTCGTAACCCGGCGTGATGACGGCGGGCGATTTGCCGCCGAGTTCCAGCGTGACGGGAGTGAGGTTGGCCGCCGCCGCCGCCATGACGCGCTTGCCCACCCCGGTGGAGCCGGTGAACAGCAGGTGGTCGAACGGCAAGGCGCTGAAAGCGGCGCCGATTTCTGCATCGCCCTGCACCACCGCCACTTCGTCGGGCGCAAAGGTCTGCCCGGCCCGCTGCGCGAACACCGCGCTGAACGTGGGCGTGAACTCGGAGAGCTTGACCATCGCCCGGTTGCCCGCAGCCAGCGCCGCCGTCAGCGGCGCCACGGCCAGCACCAGCGGGTAGTTCCACGGCGCAATGACGCCCACCACGCCCAGCGGTTGGGGCAGCACTCGCGCCCGGGCGGGAAAAAACCAGCGTGAAACGGGGGCGGCGCGCGGACGCATCCAGCGTTTGCCGTGCTTGAGCGCATCGGCGATGCCCGTCAGGCTAGGCACGAGTTCGAGCATGCCGGTTTCGGGCGGCGGGCGGCCGCCGAAATCGGCGTCGATGGCCTCGGCGAACTCGGCCGCATGAGTGCGCAGCAAGGCCTGCAGTCGTCGCAGCCGGTCGCGTCGCAGCGTCCAGTCGGGATAGGGCGCGGCGTCGAACGCCGCCCGCAGCACGCTGAAAGACTGCTGGAGTGAAGCGGCGAAATCAGGGGCGCGATCCATGGCGTTGGCGGCAAACTGAATATTCAGCGACGCATGGTAAGCCGGACGCCGCCAACATGAAGAACCGGTTTGCCATGCCCCGTCCGACAAAACCCCTTCGCTGAATCGGGTATCAAAAAACAACTCAGGCAGTATTTGCCTAAGCAATAAACTGCACGGCATGAATTCTTCCACCCCCACTCCCACCCACGCAGCCGCGCCACATTTCTACGACGGTTCGGAGTATGCCAAGGACAACTCGGTCGGCTTTCTGATGAAAGTTGCGCTGGCAGTGCTGGTGCGCAATCTGGAGCATCAACTGCAGGGGCTCGACCTCACTGGCTCCCAATGGCACCCGCTACTTCATGTGCACCAAGGGTGCGACACCGTGGCCGCCTGCGCCCGCGAAATGCAGACCGACGCCGGCGCCATGACCCGCATGCTCGACCGCCTGGAAGCCAAGGGCCTGCTGGTGCGCGAGCGCAGTTGCAGCGACCGCCGCGTGGTCAACCTCTCGCTCACCCCGCGCGGCAGCGAGGTGGCGGCGCAAATTCCGCATGTGCTCTCCGAGGTGCTCAACGACCATCTGCGCGGCTTCAGCCCCAAGGAGTTTGCCCAGTTGCTCGACCTGCTGCGGCGCTTCATCGCCAATGGCGAGGCGCTGGCCGAAGCCAACAAGGCCGCCCCCGGCCCGCAACTGGTGGTGCGGGAACGCGACCCCGAAGAAAACAACGACAACAACCCCTCCTGACCCGTTCTCATCATGCTCAAAAGACCTTTCGTTCGATCCGCCGCGCTGGCCGCGCCGCTGCTGGCCGCCCTGCTGCTGGCGGGCTGCGCCAGCACCGAAGGCATCGCGCCCACGGCCCAGCTCACTCGTCCGCAGCAACTCGGCTTGCAGCCGGTGCAGACCGCCTTTCCCAAGACCGACTGGTGGGCCGACTTTCACGATCCTGAACTCGACCGCCTGATCGCCACCGCCCTGGCCGACAACCCCAGCCTGCAAGTCGCGCAGGCGCGGCTCGAACAGGCCCGTGCGCAAGTGCAGGGCGCGGGCAGCGCGCTCAAGCCCAAGCTGGGCGCCGCGGTGAGCTCCACTCGCCAGCGGTTCAGCAACAACTACATCTACGGCCCCTACGGCAGCAACTGGTATTACGACAATTCGGCGCTACTGCAAGGCAGCTGGGAGTTGGACTTTTTCGGCAAGAACCGGCAAACGCTGCAAGCCGCCATCGGCGAAGCCCACGCCGCCGCGGCGCAGGAGCAGGCCGCGCGGGTGCTGCTCGCATCCAACGTGGCCGGCGCTTATGTGAACCTTGCGCGGCTGATCGCCATCCAGAACGTGCTGCAGCAAACCCTGCAGCAGCGCGAGCACATGCTCAAACTGGTGCAGGACCGTGTGCGCGCCGGTCTGGAAACCACGGTGCAGGAGAAGCAGGCGCTGGCCGAAGTGCCGCAGATCCGTCTGCAGCTCGACCAGACTGCGGTGCAGATCACGCAGGCGCGCAACCTGCTGGCCGCGCTCACCGGCCAAGGCCCGCAGGCCACGGCCACGCTCGCCCCGCAGCTCTCCGCCCTGCCAACCATGAACCTGCCCGACACGCTGCCCGCCTCGCTGATCGGCCGCCGCGCCGACATCGTCGCCGCGCGCTGGCAGGTGGAAGCCGCGCTGCACGGCGTGAAGGCGGCCCGCGCAGCGTTTTACCCCGACGTCAACCTCACGGCGTTCGCCGGGTTCTCTGCGCTGGGCTTCAGCCAATGGCTGACCGGCGGCAGCCAGACCCTGGGCGTCGGCCCCGCACTCACCCTGCCGATCTTCGAGGGCGGCGCGCTGCGCGCCCAGCTTCGCGGCAAATCGGCGCAGGCGGACGCCGCCATCGCGCAATACAACGGCACGCTGGTGGACGCAGTGCATGAGGTCGCCGACGCCATCGCGGCGCGGCAATCCATCGGTCAGCAGATCGCGCAACAGCAGCAAGCGCTCGATGCCGCGCAGGACGCGCTGCGCCTGGTCGATCAGCGCTACAAGGCCGGGCTGTCGAACTACCTCACCGTGCTCACGGTTCAGTCGAGTGTGCTCAAGCTGCAGCAGGCCGGGGTGGACTTGAAAGCGCAGGCGCTGGCCGACGACGTGGCGCTGATTCGCGCCCTGGGCGGGGGCTACAACGCGCCGAAGATGCCCGAGCAGGTTCCTGCGAAATCCTCCTGACCCACGCTTTGACTTCTCCTTCTAAAAACGAATCGAATCCCAACGGAGTGCATCCATGAGTACCCCAGACAGCAACAAAACAGAAGGCGCGGCCCAGCCCGCCAAAAATGGCAACGGAAACGACAACGGAAATGGCAACGGCAAGGCCGCCAAGCGGCGGCGGCTGATGCTGCTGGCCATCGGCTTTTTCGTCATCGTCGGCGCCGTCTATGGCGGCTATCACTATTGGGAATCCCTGCGCTACGCCTACACCGATGACGCCTATGTGCAGGGCAATCTGGTGCAGGTCACGCCGCAGGTGGGCGGCACGGTGACCGCCATCAACGCCGACGATACCCAACTGGTCAAGTCCGGCCAGCCGTTGGTGCAGCTCGATGGCGCCGACACCCATGTGGCGCTGCAACAGGCCGAGGCCCTGCTGGCGCAGGCGGTGCGTCAGGTGCGGGTGAGCTTTGCCAACAACGGCACCCTGGCTGCCCAGGTTGCCGTGCGGCAGACCGATGTCAGCGTCGCGCAGGCCAATGTAGCCAAGGCGCAGGATGCGCTGCGCCGCCGCCAGGAGCTGGCGGGTACCGGCGCGGTGGGCGCTGAGGAACTGCGGCAGGCACAGATTGCCTTGCAATCCGCCCAAGCCGCGTTGACCACCGCGCAGGCCGGGGTGAAAGCCGCGCAGGAGCAACTCGCCGCCAGCGAAGCGCTGACCGCGGGCACGGTCATCGCCAACAACCCCTCGGTCAAGCTGGCCGCGGCCAAGCTGCGCGAGGCCTATCTGGCGTATGAACGCACCACCATTCCGGCGCCGGTCAGCGGCGTGGTGGCGCGGCGCACGGTGCAGCTCGGCCAGCGCGTGGCGCCCGGCCAGCCGCTGATGTGGGTAGTGCCGTTGAACGATGTGTGGATCGACGCCAATCTGAAGGAAACCCAGCTGCGCGACGTGCGCATCGGCCAGAAGGCCACGGTGACTGCCGACACCTATGGCGGCAGCTTCACCTACACCGGCCATGTGGTCGGACTGTCGGCGGGCACGGGTGCGGCGTTCTCGCTGTTGCCCGCGCAGAACGCCACGGGCAACTGGATCAAGGTGGTACAGCGCCTGCCGGTGCGCGTGGCGCTCGATCCCAAGCAAGTCGCCAGCCACCCGCTGCGCGTGGGCATGTCCACCGAAGTCACCATCGACATCAGCGACCACAAAGGCCCGCTGGTCATGGACGAGCCGCCCACCAAGCCCGCAGCCCGCACCGACGTTTATGCCGCCGACTGGCAGAAGGCCGACGCCCTGGTGAACGCCATCATCGCCGCCAACGCAGGCAGCAAGCGCTAAAGAGGCCAACATGAAACGACCCCCTCGCTCGCTTTGCTCGCTGCCCCCCACGGGGGGTGTCAGCTCCTTCGGAACGGCCGTGCGGAGCTGACATGGCCACTACGCAAGA
>NZ_NCKP01000012.1:0-36693 GCF_002282795.1 Thiomonas sp. 13-64-67 | reverse complement strand
GCGCTCAGGCGCTCGTAAAACCCCGGCTGCTGGATCAGGCGCAGTTGTGCCATGCCGGCAGCCACCGCCACCGGATTGCCCGACAGCGTGCCCGCCTGGTACACCGCGCCCAGCGGCGAGAGCTTGTGCATCACGTCGGCGCGGCCGCCGAAGGCCGCCAGCGGCATGCCGCCGCCAATCACCTTGCCCATCACCACCAGATCGGGGCGAATGCCGTACACCTGTTGCGCGCCGCCCAGCGCCACGCGAAAACCGGTCATCACCTCGTCCCACACCAGCAACGCGCCGTGCTCGGTGCAGAGCTCGCGCAGGCGCTGATGCCAGGCCGAAGTGCCCCGGATGAAATTCATATTACCCGCGATGGGTTCCACCATCACGCAGGCGATTTTGTGTCCCTGCCGGGCAAACAATTCCTCGATCTGGGCGATGTTGTTGAACTCCAGCACCAGCGTGTGCTTGGCCAGATCGGCAGGCACCCCGGCGGAGCTGGGATTGCCGAAGGTCAGCAAGCCCGAACCGGCCTTGACCAGCAGACTGTCGGCATGGCCGTGGTAGCAGCCTTCGAACTTGACAATGGCGTCGCGTCCGGTAAAGCCGCGCGCCAGGCGGATGGCGCTCATGCCGGCTTCGGTGCCGCTGGACACCAGGCGCACCATTTCGACCGCGGGCATGAGCTTGCAAATGGCTTCAGCCATGTGGATTTCGTCGGCCGTGGGCGCGCCGAAACTCAGCGAGCGGGTGGCGGCGCGCTGCACCGCCTCGACGACCTCCGGATGAGCGTGCCCGGCGATCATCGGCCCCCAGGAACCGATGTAGTCGATGTAGCGCGTGCCTTCGGCGTCGATCATGTAGGGGCCTTCGGCGCGGTCGATGAAGCGCGGCACGCCGCCGACCTGGCGAAATGCGCGCACCGGCGAGTTGACCCCGCCGGGAATGGTGCGCTGGGCGCGATCGAACAGTTGCTGATTCGTGATGGACATGAGGCTCTTTCTTGAACGGACATCGCCCCGGCTAGCAGGGCGATGAGAAAAAACGGGATAGGGGTTGTTTGACTGGCGCCCGGGCCGCGGAATGCCAAACGTGCCCGAGGCCCCCGAGGTCACTGCAAGGTCGGCGTGCCCGGCTCGCTCGGCGTATCGTCTTCCTCCTCGGTGGGCTGCGCCCAGAAGAAGCGGTCGGGCACCACCTGACCCATGCCGGGGCGGTAGCCGAAATCGAGGCAATGATCGAGGTATTCGATGGCCTCATGCACCGCCTGGTCGAGCTTGGCGCCATTGGCGAGTATCGCGGTGAGCACCGCCGACAAGGTATCGCCCGCGCCGGTGAACCCGGCCTCGAACAGCTCGAAACTCTCGCGCAGCAACACCCGCCGCGGGCTCATCAGCACGTTCTCCACCCTGCCCTCGCTGGCCACGATACCGGTCACCAGCAGATATTGCACGCCGAGTTGCTGCGACTTTTGCATCAGCGCATCGAGCGTGGGCGGCGCTTCGCCGTCCCACTCCGGCAGCAACAACTGGGTGAGCGCGCTCTGGTTGCCGGTGAGCACGCGGGTTTGCGGCAGGATGAGATCCTGCATCGCCTTGATGTAATCGTCGGTCTGCGACTCGTCGAGCACGTGGAAATTGCTGGCATAGGTGACCAGCGGCACCTGGCTGTAGTCAGCCAGCAGTTCGGCCACGGCATTGACCACGTCGACGCTGCCGAGAAAGCCGACCTTCCAGGCCGAGATCTCGACGTCTTCGAGCACGGCCCGCGCCTGTTCCACCACGGCGTCGGCCTCGATCTCGATGGTGTCGAAAATCTCTGCGGTATCGCGTACCCAGAGCGCGGTCGTGACCGGCAGGGGATGGCAGCCCACGGCCGAGCACGACGCCAGATCGGCCGCGAGCCCGGCGCTGCCGCTGGGGTCAGCCGCGTTGAAGAACATCACGGCGGGGGGGGATTCTGTGGATTCGGTCATCATGCTGGCATGGTAGTGCGACTGCAGGTCGGCGCAAGCCTGGGCCCGCACCGATCTTGCCATGATCTTGACCAAGCGCTTCTTGATCCTCCGCAGCGGCGCCTGCCCTGTAGGTCAAAATGCAACAGCGCGCCATAGAATCGTTGAATCTTCTCCTCTACCCCGATACGCTGTGGACAAACAAGAACTTTGCAGTTGGATGTGCCTGATCTGTGGCTTCATTTACTCAGAAGCCGAGGGCCATCCAGAGAGCGGCATTGCACCGGGTACGCGTTGGGCCGATGTGCCGATGAACTGGACCTGCCCCGAGTGCGGTGCGCGCAAAGAAGATTTCGAAATGGTGCCGGTCTAGACGGCGCCATTTTTTGAGAAGGTGCCGGTTTAATCGGGAACGGCAAGTCACCGCAGCTGTTTACAGCGTTTTTCCTTTTCCCCTTTTGCAAAGGATGTGCATGGTTGCGCCTACCAGCCCATTCAAAGTGTTGGTCATCGATGACAGCAACACCATCCGCCGCAGCGCCGAGATTTTTCTCAAGCAGGCCGGCTATGAGGTGCTGCTCGCCGAAGACGGCTTTGACGCCTTGTCCAAGGTCAACGACCACGAGCCCGACCTGATTTTCTGCGACATTCTGATGCCCCGGCTCGACGGCTATCAGACCGTGGCCATCATCCGTCGCAGCGGCAAGTTTTCCCATATCCCCATGGTCATGCTCTCCAGCAAGGACGGCGTGTTCGACAAGGCGCGCGGCCGCATGGTCGGCGCGCAAGACTATCTGACCAAGCCCTTCACCAAAGATCAACTGCTCGACGCGGTCAAGCGGCACCTGAACGCCAACCAGCCTGCTGCTGCGACCGGCTCCTGATCGCGCTTCTCGCTCTTCTTTTCATCCGCCATGCCCGTACACAATATTCTCATCGTTGACGATTCCAAGACCGAGCTGTATTTCCTCTCCGACCTGCTCACCAAGCACGGCTTTGCGGTGAACACGGCGGAAAACGGCGAGCAGGCGCTGGCCATGCTCGCGGCCGTGAAGCCCGATCTGATTCTGATGGATGTGGTGATGCCCGGCCAGAACGGCTTTCAGCTCACGCGACAGATCACGCGCGACCCGGCTTACTCCGGCATACCCGTCATCATGTGCACCAGCAAGAAGCTCGAAACCGACAAGGTCTGGGCCATGCGTCAAGGCGCGTCCGACTATGTCATCAAGCCGGTGAACGCCACCGAGTTGCTCGACAAGATCCGCGCCATCGCCTGAAGCTCACACTCGTCCGCACCTCTTCGGCTTCCACCCAACGTTTCCGCCCATGTCCAGAGCCTCGCTGCGCGAATTTCAGACCCATCTCGCTCAACGCCTGACGGCCGCGCAAAGCGGGCAAGCCCCTTCGCGCTGGCTGGCCGTGCTGGCGGGGCAGTGGCGCTTTTTGCTGCCCCTGGAGTTCTCGGGCGAGATTTCGCCCATGCAGCACTGCGCTCCGCTGCCGCACGCCCTGCCCTGGTTCCTGGGCCTGGTCAGTCTGCGGGGCCAGGTCTGCGGCGTGGTGCATCTGGGCCGGTTCATGGGCGAAGACGCCGCTGCACTGACGCCGCAGGCCCGACTCATCCAGTTCGCCCCGGCGCTCGACATCAACACCGCCCTGCTGGTCGATCAACTGGTCGGGCTGCGCAACCCCGATCAACTCCAGAAAGTTCTCGGCGTTCAAGAGGAGGGGCCTGGTGAAGGGGCGCCCCCCTGGCTGAGAACCACATATCGCGATGCCGAGCAGAACCTCTGGCATGAAGTCGACCTGCTGGCTCTGGCCGAAAACGAACAATTCCTGAGCGTCACCTGAAAATTCGATCGACGCGCGATTTTGCTGAATTTGCTGAATTTCCTTTCACTGCGCTGTACCTGTTTTTAGTCAACCGTCATCTGCCGGTTTGCATCCTCAACTTCATCACGTTTTACGGAGCGGTCATGTCCTTACTCTCGTCCCTTTTCGGAACGAAAAACAACGAATCGTCAAGCGACACCGAAATCGCGCCGACGGCGCTCGGCCGGGGTGGACAGGAAACCCTGCAGATCGATTCCAGCATCGGAGATCCGACCAGCGCCCTGCATCAAGCCCAGGGCAACCGCCCGCTGATTCTGCGGCTGCCGATGATCAGCCGCATGATGCTGGCCCAGCAACAGCGCTTTTTCGGCGTGCTGCTCATCATCTCGCTGGTGCTGCTCGGTCTGACCCTGATTGTGGTGCTGCGTGGAACGTCCGACTCGGCGCGGCAGCTTGAAGCCTCCGGCGCGGCGCTGACCCAGTCACAGCGCCTGGCGCGTTCGATGAACGCGGCGCTGCTGGGCAATAAAGACGCTTTCGCCACCGTGCGTTCCAGCGCCGAGGCCCTGAAATCGGAAGTCGCCGTCCTGCAGCAAACCAGCGTGCCCGCTGGCGGTCAGTCGCTGCTCGACAAGGTTGGCCCGGAAACCGAGACCAGCGTGAAAAACGCCGAGCTGCTCGCCAAGCAGGAAGGCGTACTGACGACGACTGCCCAGCAGCTCACCGACATCAACCGCCAGACCGATGCCCTGCTCGACAGCGCCCAGACGCTGACCTCGCTGCTGCTGCAGCAAAAAGCGTCAGCGAGCAATATCAACGCCGCCAGCCAGCTCACCATGCTGACCCAGCGCATCGACAAATCGGCCAACGCTTTTCTGTCGTTGCAAGGCGTGCGGCCCGAGGCCGTGTTCACCCTCGGCAAGGATCTGACCACTTTCAATGCGCTGAGCAAGGGACTGCTGGACGGCAATGCCGACCTGCAACTCACCGCCCTGGCCGATCCGCAATCGCGCCAACAGTTGCAAAGCCTGATCCAGACCTACGCCAAGACCGAAGCCTCTGCCCGTACCCTGCTGGCCAACCTGCCCAGCCTGGCCTCGGCGCGTGAGGCGCAAAACGCGGTGCTCGCCTCATCCGGCCAGCTCTACGACAACCTCAATCAGCTGCAAAGCCTGTATTCCTCGCGCACCGGCGTGAGCTGGCCGGCGATTTTGTTCCTCGCCCTGCTGGGGCTGCTGGCCATCATCGCCGCCACCGACCTGATCTACATCATGCTCAACGAGGCGCGCCAACGTGCCACGCTGGTGGAACTGCAGCGTCGGCAAACCGAGCGTCAAGAGCTTGAAGCCCGGCGCACCAACGAGTCGAATCAGGCCGCTATTTTGCGGTTGATGAACGAACTGCAAACCGTGGCCGAGGGCGACCTCACCCAGCAGGCCACCGTGACCGAAGACATCACCGGCGCCATCGCCGACTCGGTGAACTACACCGTGGAAGAGCTGCGCACCCTGGTGGGACAGGTGCAGCAAACGGCCGACCAGGTGGGCGAAGGCGCCTCTCAGGCGCAAACCACTTCCGACCGCCTGATGCGCAGCGCCGACGAGCAGCTCAACAAAATTCGTGAAACCGGTCAGTCGGTGCTCGACATGGCGCAGCGCATCAACCAGGTGTCGGTTCAGGCGCAGCAATCGGCCGAGGTGGCGAACCAGTCGCTGCAGGCCGCCGAGCAGGGGCAGCGCGCCGTGCGCAACTCCATCGACGGCATGAACAGCATCCGCGAGCAGATTCAAGACACCTCCAAGCGCATCAAGCGGCTGGGTGAATCGTCGCAGGAGATCGGCGAAATCACCGAGCTGATTTCCGACATTACCGAACAGACCAACGTACTGGCCTTGAACGCCGCCATTCAGGCCGCGTCAGCGGGTGAAGCGGGCCGCGGCTTCTCGGTGGTGGCCGAGGAAGTGCAGCGCCTGGCCGAGCGCTCGGCCGAGTCGGCCAAGCAGATTGCCGCGCTGGTGCGCACCATTCAGACCGACACCCAAGACGCCGTGGCCGCCATGGAAAAGAGCACCCAGGGCGTGGTCGAAGGGGCCAAGCTGGCCGATAACGCCGGCGCTGCGCTGGCCCAGATCGACGCGGTGTCGCGCCAGCTTGCCGAGCTGATTACGCAGATTTCGCAACAGACCCAGATCGAAGCCAGTTCCGCCAACAAGGTGGCCGACAACATCCAGACCATTTTCACCGTGACCGAGCAGACCTCCGAAGGCACGCGCTCCACCGCCTCGCTGGTGCGCGACCTCGCGCGTGTCGCCGACGATCTGCGCCAGTCCGTCTCGCGGTTCAAGATCAACTGACCCGCCTTCCTCGCATGCATTCCAACGTCCGTCCCTCGCGTTTTCCGGCATGAACACAGTCTCCGCTTCGCATCCCGCCGTGGCACCCGCCCCTGAGACGGACATGGGGCCTCTGGCCTGGCTGCTCGATCAGATCAGCGACAACCTCCAGTCCGCCCGCACCGCGCTCAAGCGCGCCGCCCAGCAGCAGGACGACGGCGTGCTCGGTTCGGTCCAGGCCGAAAAAACGGGTCTGCGCACCGCTCGCACCCAGGTGCACCAGGCCGCAGGCGCCATCGAACTGCTGGGTTTTTTTGGCGCGGCGCGCCTGATGCAGGCCGCCGAGAACGCGCTCGATCAACTCATCGACCATCCGGAAAAACTCGACAACACCGCGCTGCAGCGTTTCGAGGCCGGCTTCAACGCCCTGGTCGATTTTCTCGAATCCCAGCGTGCCGGCAAAAATGAACCGGCGCTCAAGCTCTATCCGCAGTACCGCGACCTGATGGAACTGGCGCAGGCCGAGCGCATCCACCCGGCCGACCTGTGGGACTACGACTGGACCTGGCCGGACGCCCCGCCCGTCACCGACGCCGCGGGCGCCCCTGCCCCCATGCTGACGCCGGATGATCGCGCCCAGTTCGAAATGGGCTTGCTGCAGGTGCTGCGCGGTCAGCAGACCGCCTCCGCCATGCAGACGCTCGACGCCGTCGCGCGTCGGGCGCAGGCCAGCAGCGCGGGGCCGACGGCCAGCCTGTGGTGGCTCGCGCGCGGTTTGTTCGAAGCCATCGGCAGCGGCCTGCTCACACCCGATCTCGACATCAAACGGCTGCTCAACCGCCTCAACCTGCAATTGCGTAGCCAGTTGCAAGGGCAAAGCCCCGCCCCCCAAAGGCTGGGTCACGACCTCACCTTCTTTTGCGCCCAGTCGCTGCACGGCAATGGCGACGTCACCGCGCAGTCCCTTCCGGTGCTGCGAGCCATTGACAACCGGCTGCACCTCGCTGCCGCGCCGTTTGCCGATTACCACCAAAGCCATTTCGGCCTGATCGACCCCGCCCTGGTGCAGCAAGTCCGCAAGCGCGTGCAAACCCTGCGCGACGCCTGGAGCGCTCTGGCCGGTCACGCGCAGACGCATCTCGATCCCGCACGCATGGCTCGCCTGGTCGATCTCACCCAGGCGCTGGAACAACCTCTGCATGCGCTCACGCCGGGCAGCGAAGCGCTGCCGCAATCGCTCGCGGGCCTGTTCAAGAAAATCAGCGCGCGCAGCGACTTTCTCACCCCCGAGCGCGCGCTCGATGTCGCCACCGCCATTCTGTTTCTCGAAATCACCTTTGCCCACTTCCGTCCCGAAGAACAGCGATTTCTGGAGCGCTCACAAATCCTCGCGCGGCGCCTCGACCAGAGCGCCAACGGCCAAAGGCCAGACCCGCTGGCCGGCTGGATGGAAGACCTGTTCCGCCAGGCCTCCGAGTCGCAGACCATGGGCAGCGTGGTGCAAGAACTGCGCGCCGACATGAGCACCGTCGAGAAACTGCTCGACGCCTATTTCCGCGACCCGTCGCACAAGCCCGATCTGGCACAGGTGCCACGCCTGCTGTCGCAGATGCGCGGCGTGTTCTCGGTGCTCGGCGTCGATGTCGCCAGCCAGGCGCTGAGCTACCTGCGCACCGAAATCGACAGTCTCGTGGCCGACGATGTGCCGACCGACAACCAGCGCTTCGATGCCCTGGCCAGCAATATCGGCGTGCTCGGTTTTCTGGTCGACATGCTGTCCTACCAACCCGAGCTGGCCAAAACCCTGTTCGTGTTCGACAACGACAAAAAAGAGCTGCGCGCCGTCGTTCCCTCCACCCAGCGCACCGCTCCGCCCACCCTGCAACAAGACGTCGAGCACGCGGCGCAGCAACTCAAGGACGACATCGCCCAGGGCCTGCCGCCCGAGCAGGCGCAGCAACGCCTGGCGCAGTTGCACGCCGAAGCCGCCCTGGCCGGGGTACCCGATCTTCCGGCGCAGGTGCTGAGCGTGCCGAGCGAAGGTGTGAGCGAACTGCCGAGTGAACCTCACACGCCCCAGGAAATAGACGCCGCCCCCGCGCAAGAGGCGTCCGCAACCCCGGCCGAGCCGACTGTCACACCTGAATCCGCCCAGGAGGCGACTCCGCCTGCCGAGCCCGAAGACGATGCCGAAGACGAACTGATCGACATCTTCCTGGAGGAAGCCCGGGAGGTCATCGCAAGCGGTCACGAACAACTGCAGCAGCTGCACGCCAACCTCGACGACGAAGGCGCGCTCACCAGCCTGCGCCGCGCTTTTCATACCCTCAAAGGCAGCTCGCGCATGGTCGGTCTGCGCGACTATGGCGAAGCCGCCTGGGCGCTCGAACAAGTGTTCAACCGCCAAATCGCCGATCAGCACCGGGCCTCGCCGCCCTTGCTCAACCTGGCCGCGCACGCGCTCACCGAGCTTGGCGAATGGACGGCAGCGATCCAGCAAGGCCAGGCCGAGGCGTTCAGCAGCGAGCCCCTGCGCCGTGCCGCCGAGGCCTATGCAGCAGGCGAATCCGCCGAACCCGCGTTGCCCACCCTGCACGACGCACCTAACGAACCCTCAATGGCCGCCGAACCCGCCGCCGTTGAAGCGGAATCGCCCAGCGAACCAGCAGCACCCGAACTAGCAGCGCCCGAACCAGAGGCCCTGCACGAACCCACCGACTTCAATGCGCTGTTCGAAGGCATCGACCTCGAACTTCCCCATCACACCCAGGCGCCCGAGCCGATGCCTTCGGCTGAGATGTCCGCGGTCGAGGCGCCCCCGGCCGAGATGCCTTCAAGCGATGCGCCCGCTGTCGAACTGCCCCAGGTCGAAGAAGCCGACATGGCTGAATTCGAGGCGGCCGTCTCTGCGCAGCACGCTGCCCCGGCCGACACCGCCGCTGACACCGACATCGCACCAGTGCCGCCCGAAAATAGCGACGAAGGCGAACCCGGCTACCGCCAGATCGGCGAGTTGCGCATTCCCACCCCGCTCTACAACATTTACCTGGCCGAAGCCGACGAACTCTCGCGCCATCTGTACAGCGACATTCACGACTGGCTGACCGATCCCGCCCAGGCGCTCGGCGATGCGGCCGTCATTTCGGCGCACAAGCTCGCGGGCAGTTCGGCCACCGTCGGCCTGCGCAGTGTGGCCGATCTCGCCAGCCAGACCGAGCATGCGCTCGACGCCCTGCGCGACCTGCCCGCGCACGCCGCGCGACCGGTCGATCTCGACGCCTTGGCACAGGCGGCCAGCGACATCAAACAACTGCTGCACCAGTTTGCCGCGGGCTTCCTCAAGCCCGTGCAAGCCGAGTTGCTCACCCGGCTCGAAGCCCTGCAGGAAGCTGCGCTGGCCCAGAATGCTCAGCCGAGCGCCGAGTCGGTAACCGAGTTGACCCACACGGCCGAACCGGCTGTCCAGCCTGAACAAATCGCCGCTCCAGAGCTTGCGCTCGCAACGCTCGAGCCCGCCTCGGCCGAAACTCCGCAGCCGCAGGTCAGCGCAACACAATCTGCCGCGTCTGCCGACCAGTTGGTCGACACCATCGATCCCGACCTGTTCCCAATTTTCGAGGAAGAGGCCAACGAACTGCTGCCCGCCCTGGCCGCCAGCCTGCGCCAGTGGGAACAGCATCCGCAAGACACCGCGCCAGCCGCTCAAGCCATGCGGGCGCTGCACACGCTCAAAGGCAGTGCGCGCATGGCTGGCGCCATGCAACTCGGCGACCTGGCACACAGCCTCGAATCCGACATCGACACCCTGACGGCCAATGCGCCGGTCAGCGAGGCCGATCTGGCCGAGCTGCTGGGCCGTTTCGACCATCTCAACACCCGCTTCGACCGCCTGTGCAGCGCGGCGCAGCGCGGCGAAAGCCAGCTGGCCGACCTCCCGGTGGCCACGGTTTCCGAGGTGTTCACCCCAAGCGCCGAGCCCGACACTGCTGCGTCGGCCCAGCCGCTGCCTGCGGTGGCCGTCACTACAGCTGCCACGCCTGCCGCGGCCGAGCCGGTCAACCGCGTCCTCGCGCCGCGTATCGCCGCACAGGCTGTGCGCGTGCGCGCCGGGCTGCTCGACCGTCTGGTCAATCAGGCGGGTGAAATCACCATTTCGCGCGCCCGGCTGGAAAACGAGTTCGGCGCCATCCGCGCTTCGGTGGGCGATCTGAGCGACAACCTCGACCGTCTGCGCCAGCAGGTGCGCGAAATCGAAATTCAGGCCGAGGCGCAGATGAGCGCGCAGGTGCAGGCCGCGCGCGACGAAAACCGCGACTTCGATCCGCTCGAATTCGACCGCTTCACCCGCGCGCAGGAACTCACCCGCATGATGGCCGAGTCGGTCAACGACATCGCCATGGTGCAGGGCACGCTCAGCCGCCTGCTGCGCGAAGTCGACGACGACATGACCCGCCAGGCGCGCCAGACCCGCGAGCTGCAGCGCGATCTGCTGCGCACCCGCATGGTCGAGTTCGACAGCCTGTCCGAGCGGCTTTACCGCACCGTGCGTCAGGCGGCCAAAGACCTGAACAAAGCGGTGCGCCTGGAAATCATCGGCGGCGCCATCGAACTCGACCGCGGCGTGCTCGAGCGCGTTTCCAGCAGCTTCGACCACTTGCTGCGCAACGCCGTGGCGCACGGCATCGAGACTGCGGAAGAACGCAAGGCGGCGGGCAAGCCCGAAGTCGGCACCCTCACCCTGAGCCTGCGGCAAGACGGCAACGAAGTCGTCATCACCCTGGCCGACGACGGACGCGGTCTCAACTATGCCGCCATCCGCGCCAAGGCCGAACGCCTCGGCCTGCTCGCCCCAGGGCAGAACGTCTCCGAGGCAGAACTGACGCAACTGGTCTTCCGCCCGAACTTCAGCAGCGCCGAGAGCACCACCGCAGTGGCTGGCCGCGGCGTGGGGCTCGATGTGGTGCGCACCGAAGTCAACGCCCTGGGCGGCCGCGTGCTGCTCGACAACCAGCCGGGCTCCGGCGCTCGCTTCACCCTGCTGCTGCCGCTGACCACCGCCATCACCCATGTGGTCTTGCTGCGCACCGGCGCTGCCGTGTATGCCGTGCCCGCCAATCTGGTGGACATCGTGCTGCGCTTCAAGCCCGAGCAGATCGCCAACGCCGCGCGCACCCTGAGCATCGAGTATGCCAACAATACCCTGCCCTTCTACTGGCTGGGCGCCCTGCTTGGGCAATCGGGCGGCAGCAGTGAGCCGTTCGGTAAAAGCGTGCCCGTGGTCGTGATTCGAAGCGCCACGCAGCGTGTGGCCATTCAGGTCGATGAAGTCGTGGGCAACCGCGAAGTGGTGGTGAAAAATCTGGGGCCGCAGCTCTCGCGCGTGCCGGGTCTGGCCGGGATTTCCGTGCTGCCCAACGGAGACGCCGCGCTGATCTACAACCCGGTGGCGCTCGCCGCGGTTTATGGCGCTGATGCCTCGGCCCGCATGCAGGCTGTGCCGCTGACGCCCGTGGCCCCGAGTGCAGACGCCGCTCCCGCCGCTGTCTCCACCTCGGTTTCGACCTCCGAGCCCAGCGAGACGCCGATCGATGCGTCCGGGCGCACTCCTGGGCTGCCCCCCACGGGCGACGCGGCGCAGGCCGCGAAGAGCGGCAATCCGCTGATCATGGTGGTGGACGACTCCATCACCGTGCGCCGCGTCACGCAGCGCTTCCTGCAGCGCAACGGTTATCTGGTGCAACTCGCCAAAGACGGCCTCGACGCCCTGGAGCAATTGCAGCAGATCAGCACCCTGCCCAATGTGATTCTGCTCGACATCGAAATGCCGCGCATGGACGGCTTCGACCTCACTCGCAACATCCGCGCCGACTCACGGCTGCAGAAGCTGCCCATCATCATGATCACCTCGCGCATTGCCGACAAGCATCGCAACTACGCCGCGCAGCTTGGGGTGAATCACTATCTCGGCAAGCCTTATTCCGAGACCGAGCTGCTTGAACTGATTCGCACCTTTACCCAGTCGGCAGTGAATCACTGAGCCTTCACCACCGCGTAGCGCTCCAGCGTTTCGGCCCGCGCCAGATCGTGCCTCACGATCGGCGCGGGGTAGGTGCTGCCCAACCGCACCCCGGCCGCCTGCAGCAGCGCTGCGGGCGCCTTCCACGGCGCGTGAATGTCCTTGGACGCAAGCTGCGCCAGCTCGGGCACATAGCGGCGGATGAAATCGCCGCCCGCATCGAATTTCTCGCTTTGCGCCACCGGGTTGAAAATGCGGAAATACGGCTGCGCATCGCAGCCGCTGCTCGCCGCCCACTGCCAGCCGCCGTTATTGGCCGCCAGGTCGAAATCGTTGAGATGATCGGCAAAGTAGCGCTCGCCCCAGCGCCAGTCGATGCCCAGGTCTTTGGTCAAAAAACTCGCCACCACCATGCGCAGGCGGTTGTGCATATAGCCGGTCTGGTTGATCTGGCGCATGGCCGCGTCCACCAGCGGGTAGCCGGTGCGGCCCTCGCACCAGGCGGCGAACTGCGCCGAGTCGTTGCGCCACTGAATGCGGTCGTAAACCGGCTTGAAAGCCGCATTCACCACATGCGGATGGTGGAACAGAATCTGAAAATAGAAGTCGCGCCACACCAGCTCGGACAGCCAGACCCGGGCCCCCTCGCTGCCCGCCTGCTGCCGCGCCCAGGCCATCGCAACCAGCTCGCGCACCGAGACCGTGCCGAAGCGCAGGTGCACCGAGAGATAGCTCGGCCCCTTGCGCGCCGGGTAGTCGCGCGCCTGGTCGTAGTCATCGATGCGACGGCTGAAGTCATCCACCAGCGCCGCCGCGCCAGACGCGCCCAGCGGCAGTTTCAGCGCGTGCAAATTCGACGGCGCAAAACCCAGCTCGGACAAGGTGGGCAACGGTTGCCGCAACGCCGCTGGCAGCGCAGCCAGCCGGGCGGGGGTCACTGCGCTATCGACGGGCTGCTGCGGCTGTGCGGCGTACCGCGCCAGCCAGGCGGTGCGGTAGGGCGTAAAGACCGAGTACGGCTTGTCCTGCGCCGTCAACACCTCGTCGCGCTCGAAAATCATGTGCTCCTTGACGGTGCGCAGCGCCCGCCCGTCTTGCCGCAAGGCGCGCTCGACGGCCGCATCGCGCGCGAGGGCTTCGGGCTCATCGTCGCGCCCGCAGAACACCGCCTGCGCGCCCAACTCGGCAGCCAGCGCGGCAATCGCCTCGCGCGCGCTGGCGTGGCGCACGATCAGCGCGGCGCCACGCTCGCGCAAAACGGCGTCGATCTCCGCCACCGCAGCCAGGATGAACTCCACCCGCCGATCCGCCTGCAGCCCGCGCTGCAACAGCGGATCGAGAATGTCTCGGTCGAACACAAACGCCAGCGCCACCTTGTCGCAGGCGCGCAGGGCGGCGTGCAGCGCCGCGTTGTCGTGCAGGCGCAAATCGCGCCGCAGCCAGACCAGACCGAGCGGCAGTTTTTCAACGGCAGAGCTGGCGGGACGGTCGGCAATGGAAGTCGGCATGTGCAGAGGGTTCGGGAAAAAATGGAGATTAACCATAACCCAGCAGCGCAAAATCTGCGGCCCGGCGCGATAAACTCCACCCCATGGACCCTCGCCCCGACGCCTCCAATCTGAGCAACCAGTTTTTGATCGCCATGCCGGGCATGGCCGACGAGAACTTTGCCGGTACCGTGGTGTATGTCTGCGAGCACTCCGCGCGCGGCGCGCTCGGCTTGATCATCAACCGCCCGTCGGACATTACCGTCAAGGAATTGTTCGAACGCGTTGGCCTCGACCACGCGGGACTGTACGCCTCGCAGCCTGTGCTGCAGGGCGGCCCGGTGCAGACCGAGCGCGGCTTCGTACTGCACGAAACCACCGATACGGCCTATGCCTCCAGCCTCGACATTCCCGGTGGCCTGCAAATGACCACCTCCAAGGACGTGCTCGAACACATGGCCGCGGGCGACGGGCCGACGCGCAGCCTCATCACCCTGGGCTACTCTGGCTGGAGCGCCGGGCAGCTCGAAGAAGAACTCGGCCAGAACGGCTGGCTCACCGTCGAGGCCGACCCCATCGTGTTGTTCGACACCCCGGTGGAGGCCCGCTTCAACGCGGCCATGGCGCTGCTGGGCTTCAACCCGGCCATGTTGTCGCAAACCGCAGGACATGCCTGAGGCCATGCAGCCCGTCGCGGGCCGTGAGATCACGGTTCTGGGTTTCGACTGGGGCGCCAAGCGCATCGGCACGGCGGTAGGCAACAGCCTCACCCGCAGCGCCACGGCGCTGCGCACCCTGCGCGCCGATCGCAACGACCTCAAGTTCGACGCCATCGCCGCGCTCATTCGCGAGTGGCAGCCGCAGCAGCTCGTGGTCGGTCTGCCCTTGCACCCCGACGGCGCCGCGCACGACAATACCGCCCACGCCCAGCGCTTCGCCCGCCAGCTTGAAGGCCGCTTCAGGCTGCCGGTGGCGCTGGTCGATGAACGCTACACCTCGGTCGCCGCCGAAGACGACGGCGCCAAAGATGTGGACAGCGCCGCCGCCCAGCTCATCGTCGAACAATACCTGCAGCAACGCTGACCATGCCTTCCTCTTCTGCTTCCCCAATCGCCGCCCCTCCAGACGCCGAGGCGCTCTACGCCCAATTGCTCGCGCAAGTTCGCAGCACTGTCGCGGCGCAGGCCGAGCCGCCCTTGCTCATCGGCATCTATTCCGGCGGCGCCTGGCTGGCGCAGCGGCTGCACGCCGACCTGCAACTGGCGCAGCCCTACGGCGTGGTGTCTTCGACCTTCCACCGCGACGACTTCGCCACCCGCGGTCTGCACCCCAGTGCCAATCGCACCGCGCTGCCCGTGCCCATCGCCGATCAGGCCGTGCTGCTGATCGACGACGTGCTGCACACCGGTCGCACCATCCGCGCCGCGATGAACGAGCTGTTCGACTTCGGCCGTCCGGCGCGCATCGATCTGGCGGTGCTGGTCGATCGCGGCGGCCGCGAGCTGCCCATCTGCCCGCAAATCGCCGCCAGCACCCTCCTCGATCTGCCCGACGAGGTCTCGCTGGCGCTGTTGCGCGATGAAGACGTGTTGGAGGGCATCCGCTTTCGTTTCGATCTGGTGAGCAAATAAACCGAGTTGGTGAACATGACCCGCGCCCACAACCCCCAACTCAACAAAAACGGCGAGCTGCGCCACCTGCTCACCCCCGAAGGCCTGCCGCGCGACGTGCTCACGCACATCCTCGACACCGCGCAGGGCTTTGTCAGCTTCGGCAGCCGCGAAGTGAAAAAAGTGCCGTTGCTGCGCGGCAAAAGCGTGTTCAACCTGTTTTTCGAAAACAGCACCCGCACCCGCACCACCTTCGAGATCGCGGCGCAGCGCCTGTCGGCCGACGTGTTCAATCTCGACATCCAGCGCTCCAGCACGAGCAAGGGCGAGAGCCTGCTCGACACCATCGCCAACCTCGAAGCGATGGATGCCGACGTGTTCGTCGTGCGCCACTCCGACAGCGGCGCGCCCTTTCTCATCGCCCAGCACACGCCCCCGCATGTGCACATCGTCAACGCCGGCGATGGCCGCCATGCCCACCCCACCCAGGGCCTGCTGGACATGTACACCATCCGTCATTTCAAGGGCGACTTCAGCAACCTCACCGTGGCCATCGTCGGCGACATCGTGCATTCACGCGTGGCACGCTCGGCCATTCACGCGCTCACCACGCTGGGCGCCGCCGAGGTGCGCGCCGTCGGCCCCAAGACCCTGGCGCCCGACAATCTGCGCGACATGGGCGTGCGCGTCTGCCACGACATGGCCGAGGGCATCCGCGGCGCCGACGTCATCATGATGCTGCGGCTGCAAAACGAGCGCATGTCGGGCGCGCTGCTGCCGTCCGCGCATGAATTCAACATGACCTACGGCCTCACGCCCGAGCGCCTGGCGCTGGCCAAGCCCGATGTCATCGTCATGCATCCCGGCCCCATCAATCGCGGCGTCGAGATCGACAGCAGCGTGGCCGATGGCCCGCGCAGCGTCATCCTCGACCAAGTGCGCTTCGGCATCGCTGTGCGCATGGCCGTGCTGTCCATCGTCGCCTCCACCGAAAGCCCCGCATGAGCACCACGCAACTTCTGATCCGCGGCGGCCGCCTCATCGACCCGCTGCGCAGGCTCGATGCCGAGGGCGATGTCGCCATCTCCGGCGAGCGCATCGTCGCCGTGGGCAAAGCGCCCGAAGGCTTCACCCCCGAGCAGACGCTCGACGCGCGCGGCCTGCTCGTCCTGCCCGGTCTCATCGACCTGTGCGCCCGCCTGGGCGAACCCGGCTATGAGCACGAGGGCATGCTGGAAACCGAGCTGCGCGCCGCGCTGGCCGGCGGCGTCACCCGCGTGGTGTGCTCGCCCGACACCGACCCCGTGCTCGACGAACCCAGCCTGGTGGAAATGCTGCGCTGGCGCGCCCGGCGCATCAAAAGCGCCCGCGTCTATCCGCTGGGCGCGCTCACCAAAGGCCTCAAAGGCGAGAGCTTGAGCGAAATGGCCGAACTCACCCGGGCGAGCTGCATCGGCTTCTCTCAAGCCGACACGCCGATGACCGACACCAAGGTGCTCTACAGCGCCATGCAATACGCCAGCACCTTCGGCTACAAGGTCTGGCTGCGTGCGCAAGACGCCTCGCTCAGCCGCGGCGGCATCGCCGCCAGCGGCGCCTACGCCCAGCGCCTCGGTTTGAGCGGCGTGCCCGCCATGGCCGAAACCGTGGCGCTGCACACCTTGTTCGAGCTGATGCGCGCCACCGGCTGCGCGGTGCATGTGAGCAAGCTCTCCAGCGCCGCAGGCGTTGCGCTGGTCCGCCAGGCCAAGGCCGAAGGGCTGCCGCTGACCTGCGACGTGTCGATCAACAATCTCATGCTCACCGATCTGGACATCGGCTACTTCGACGCCCGCGCCCGGCTCGACCCGCCGCTGCGCCAGAGCCGAGACCGCGACGCCCTGCGCGCCGCCTTGGCCGACGGCACCATCGACGCGCTGTGCTCCGACCACACCCCCATCAGCGCCGACGACAAAACCCAGACCTTCGCCGACGCCGCGCCCGGCGCCACCGGGCTGGAGCTGCTGCTGTCCACCGCACTGCAATTCGCCGCCGACAGCGGCCTGCCGCTGGTCAAGGCGCTGGGCTGTGTGGGCCACCGCGCCGCGCAGGCCGCCGGTCTGCCCCCGGCCACGCTGGAAGCCGGCGCTGCGGCCGAGCTCATCCTCGTCGATCCGCAGGCCCGCTGGCGCGCCCTGCCTGACGCCCTGCAAAGCCAGAGCCGCCACACCCCCCTGGCCGAACAGGAACTGCCCGGCCGCACCCGGCACGCCGTGATCGACGGCCGCGTGGTGTGGAGCGCGCAGCCCGTCGCCACTCCTGCATGAACCCGGCGCCGCAGCCCGCCGAAAACCCTCCGGCGCTGCTCTGCGAGCCGCCCGCCCAAACCCCCGCGCCGGTGTTGCGCCGCGTCGGCGCGCCGGTGCGTTTCGCCACCCGGCTGACCCGGCTCAGCGCCCACGCCCTGCGCGGCCAGCGCATCGTGCGTCAACTGTTTCCCCAGCTCGACGCGGCTGGAAAACAGCAACAAATCCGCGACTGGTCGGCCGAGCTGCTGCGGCTTAGCGGCATTGCGCTACAGGTCAACGGCGCGCCGCAGCAGACCCCGTCTCTCGTGGCTGCCAACCATGTGTCGTGGATCGACATCTTCGCCATCAACGCCGTGCAGCCCGTGCGCTTCGTCTCCAAATCCGAGACGGCGCAATGGCCCCTCATCGGCCCCTTGGTGCGCGGCGTGGGCTCGCTGTTCATCGAGCGCGAGCGCGCGCAAGACGTGGTGCGCGTCATCCACCAGATGGCGCAATGCCTGCAAGACGGCGACCATGTCGGCGTCTTTCCCGAAGGCACCACCGGCTACGGCCACGATCTGCTGCCGTTTCATGCCAATCTGTTCCAGGCCGCCTGCTCATCAGACTGCCCCGCTGCGGTGCAACCCGTGCTGCTGTTCTACGCCGACCAGCGCAGCGGCCGCTTCAGCCGCGCTGCCTCGTATGTGGGCGATGAAACCATGGTCGGCAGCCTGTGGCGCATGAGCGCCGCCGCCCCCCTGCGCGTGGAAGTCAACTACCTGTCCCCGCAGCGCGCGCCCACCCGCCGCGCCCTGGCCCAGCAGACCCGCGAGGCCATCGCCGAGCACCTCCACCAGCGCCTGCGCGACAGCCGCTGAACCCTGCGCGCCTACAATTCGGGCGCACACCTCGCCGTAGTTCAATGGATAGAACAGCTGCCTCCTAAGCGGCAAATACAGGTTCGATTCCTGTCGGCGGGACCAATTTGGCTGCCCATAAAAAGAAGAACCAATGCATACCCCGCTCGACGACGACGTGTATCGTCTATGGGACGACTTGGCCGACCACGGCACGCAGGATATGCAGGCAGCGTTGGCACTCTGTCTGAGAACCCTGTGCGATTGGACTGGCTCACAAAACGGGTACTGGATGGGCCTTATGCGCCTTCCCCACAAGGCCCAGCGCCCTGATTTGCTCAAGGGGTGGCGAATTGGCGCATCTGTGGAAATGCTGCGCACCGAATTCACAACCCCAGAGCGTATCCAGCACGGCACGCCGATCATGCAGACGCCAACTGCCGACGCAGCCGCGCAAATGATTGTCGCCACCTCTGGAACGTTTCGCAGCTTCAGCATGTGCACCGGGATGTTCGACCCGACGGCGCATGAGCAGACCCAGCACTACTCCCTTTTCGATCACCAGCCCAACATTTCCACCCGGACGTGGATCGTCTCGCCAGTCAATGCCCACGCTGAGTCGGCATTCATGTTCGACACCTGTATCAACGGAAAAATTTTTGACGCAGCCCTCATGCAGCAGGCAGTAGAGGCGCTGCGCGGCATCAAGTGGTTCCATCGGCAGTTGCTCTGCGGGCATGGTCTGGGCTTGTGCGCAGAACCCCTTTCTCCTGCCGAACAGCGGCTGGTTCCGGAGTTGCTCAATGGCGACCGAGAGAAGGTCATCGCCAACCACCTTGGCCTGACCGAAGCGACACTGCACCAATATGCGACGAGCATCTATCGCAAGTTCGGCGTGCATGGACGTACCGAATTCATGTCACTCTGGCTACGAGGAGCCGCTTTGACCCCGCATTCGCGGCGGATCACTACTGATCAGTAGGTGTTTTTATACGCGCACGCGGCCTAAGGTGAAAACCAATGGAACAGCAATTGGCTGTTCCAGAGGGTCCCAGAAATCTAATAACCTAAGGAGAACGTCATGTCCAGACTACTTTTGTTCGCCGCTATTTTTGCCGTGCCACTTTTGCTCAGCGCATGCGGCACGCCACTACTCATGTGATGCCAGCTCACGCACCTGGGAGTCCATTGATCAAGTGGTCATCCCAGGGCGAGCAAAGCCGGGATCAGATCAGCAGCTTGGTCATCTTCAGGTGCCCGCAATAGGCGGCACGTCGAATTGCACGTCGCCGCATTGCGCGCGGTGGCGCAGGGCGTGGTCGATGAGGATGATGGCCACCAGCGCTTCGGCGATGGGCGCGGCGCGGATGCCTACGCAGGGATCGTGCCGACCATGCGTTTCCACCGTGGTGGGGGCGTTGTGCAGGTCCACCGATTGCCGCGGCAGGCGGATGCTCGATGTGGGTTTGATGGCGATGGAGGCCACCACGTCCTGCCCGGTGCTGATGCCGCCGAGCACGCCGCCGGCGTTGTTGGAGGTGAAGCCCTGCGGGGTGAGTTCGTCGCCATGCTGCGTGCCTTTTTGCGCCACGCTGGCAAAGCCTGCGCCGATCTCCACGCCCTTCACCGCGTTCAGCCCCATGAGCGCGTGGGCGATGTCGGCGTCGAGCTTGTCGTAGAGAGGCTCGCCCCAGCCTGCGGGCACGCCGCTGGCCGCAACCATGATGCGCGCGCCGACCGAGTCGCCCGATTTGCGCAGCGCGTCCATATACGCTTCCAGCTCGGGCACGATGTCAGCGTTGGGCGCGAAAAACGGGTTCTGATGCACCACGTCCCAGGTCTGGAAGGGGATGGGCACTTCGCCGAGCTGGGTCATGCAGGCGCGAACCGTCACGCCGTACTGCGCGGCCAGCCACTTCTTGGCCACCGCACCGGCGGCGACGATGGGCGCGGTCAGCCGTGCGGAGGAGCGCCCGCCGCCGCGCGGATCGCGCAGGCCGTATTTGCGCCAGTAGGTGTAGTCGGCATGGCCGGGACGGAAGGTGTTCAGGATGTTGCCGTAGTCCTTGCTGCGCTGGTCGGTATTGCGGATGAGCAGGGCGATGGGCGTGCCGGTGGTCTTGCCCTCGAACACGCCGGAGAGGATTTCCACCTGATCGGCTTCCTGCCGCTGCGTCACATGGCGGCTGGTGCCCGGACGGCGGCGGTCGAGATCGGGCTGGATGTCTGCCTCGCTCAACGCCATGCCCGGCGGGCAGCCGTCGATGACGCAACCGATGGCCGGGCCGTGGGATTCGCCGAAGGTGGTGACTGCAAACAGCAGGCCGAGGGTGTTGCCGGACATGGGTGGACTTTCAGGGTTGAGGGGGAAGGTCGCGCGCTTGCAAGGCTTGGAGCAGCTTATCGTGCACCCCGCCAAAGCCGCCGTTGCTCATCACCAGCACGCGGTCGCCGGGGCGGGCGGCTGCGACCACGGCGGCCACCAGCGCGCCGAGATCGTCGAACGCCTGCGCCTTGTCGCCGAGCGGCTGCAGCGCTTCGGCGAGATTCCAGCCCAAGCCGCCGGCATAGCCAAAGCTCAGGTCGGCGTCGGCCAGGGCGCCAGGCAGCAGCGCCTTCATCGCGCCGAGTTTCATGGTGTTGGAACGCGGCTCGAACACCGCCAGAATGCGGCCTGAAGCGGCATGGGAATCGGCTTGCATGCGATGCCGCAGCCCGGCGATCGTGGTGGCGATGGCCGTGGGGTGGTGAGCGAAGTCGTCGATGACCTGCACGCCGCCCGCGGTGCCGCGCAGTTCCATACGGCGTTTCACGCCCTGAAAGCTGCACAGCGCGGCGCAGGCTTCGTCGGCGAACACCCCGGCGTGCTGGGCCGCGGCAATGGCGGCCAGGGCGTTGCTGCGGTTGTGCGCGCCGGTTTGGCTCCAGCGCACTTCGCCCACGCGTTTGCCGCGCAGCCGCACCTCGAACTGCTGCTCGCCGCCTTGCGCGCTCCAGCCGTTTTCTTCGTCGTCAAAACGCACCACTTCGCTCCAGCAGCCGCGCGTGAGCACGCGCTGCAAGGCGTACGAGCGGGCGTTGACCACGAGCTGCCCGCTGCGCGGCACGGTGCGCACCAGATGGTGGAACTGGGTTTCGATGGCGGCAAGATCGGGGAAGATGTCGGCGTGGTCGAACTCCAGGTTGTTGAGCACGGCCGTGCGCGGGCGGTAATGCACGAACTTGGAGCGTTTGTCGAAAAAGGCGGTGTCGTATTCGTCGGCTTCGATGACGAAAAAGTCTTGCCCCAGCCGCGCCGAAGTGCCAAAGTCCAGCGGCACGCCGCCGATGAGAAAACCGGGATTCAGCCCGGCAACGTCGAGAATGTGCGACAGCATCGAGGTGGTGGTGGTCTTGCCGTGCGTACCGGCGACCGCCAGCGTCCAGCGGCCCTGCAGCACATGTTCGGCCAGCCACTGCGGCCCGCTGATGTAAGGCTGCCCGGCATCGAGAATCGCCTCCATCAAGGCATTGCCGCGCGACACCACATTGCCGATGACCCACAGATCGGGCCTGAGCGCGAGTTGATCGGCGCCGTAGCCCTCGACCAGTTCGATGCCCAACTGCTGCAACTGCGTGCTCATGGGCGGATAGACCTGCGCGTCGCAGCCGGTCACGCGGTGCCCGGACTCCTTCGCCAGCGCCGCCAGGCCGCCCATGAAGGTACCGCAAATGCCAAGAATATGAATATGCATGGCGGCAGATTCTAGGAGCCGCCGTCCGCACCGCCGCAAACCCGCATAAACCGGTTTTCACAGGCGTTTACACGGACAATAAGCGCTCCGTCGTTTTCCGCTCCCCGCATGCAGCCCAACCCGAACCGCACGTCCGCCATCACCGTCTATCTGGCCTCCGCCAGCCCGCGGCGTCAGGAGTTGCTACGGCAGATCGGCATGCCCTTCGCGCTGCTGGCGCCGCTGCCCGACGAAGACAGCGAGGCGCTGGAAGCCGCGCGGCCCGGCGAGCCCCCGGCCGACTATGTGCAGCGCGTCACCCGTCTCAAGCTGGAGGCGGCGCGCGAGCGTCTGGCGCGGCGCCGCCCCGAGGTCTCGCCCGACGCCGCCGTGTTGCTCTGCGCCGACACCACCGTGGCGCTGGACGGCGTGATTTACGGCAAGCCGGAAAGCGCCGACGACGCTGCGCGCATTCTTCGCATCCTCTCCGGCAAAACGCACCAGGTGCTCACCGCGGTGTGTGTGCAACGCGGCGCGGCGCGACACGCGGCGCTGCAAACCTCGCAGGTGCGCTTCGCCGCCTTGAGCGAGCAGGACATTGCTGATTACATCGCCAGCGGCGAACCCTTTGGCAAGGCCGGCGCCTATGCCCTGCAAGGGCGCGGCGCGGCCTTCGTCGAACACCTCAGCGGCAGCGCCAGTGGCATCATCGGCCTGCCGCTGTTTGAAACGCTGCAGCTGCTGCGCGCAGCCGGTTGGTCTGCCCACCCGCACAGCCCCACACAACAAGAGACAACGCGCCCATGAATCCCACACCCGAAGACATTCTCATCAACATCACCCCGCAGGAAACCCGGGTCGCCTTGGTGGCCCACGCGGCGGTGCAGGAGCTGCACATCGAACGCAGCCTGGAACGCGGGCTGGTGGGCAATATCTATCTGGGCAAAGTGGCGCGGGTGCTGCCCGGCATGCAGTCCGCCTTCATCGACATCGGTCTGGAGCGCACGGCCTTTTTGCATGTGGCCGACCTGTGGCAGCGCCAGGCCATCCCCGTGCCCACCGAGGCCGCCAGCGAAGCCGCGACAGCACCGCCCCTTCAGCCCATCGAAAAGCTGATCTACGAAGGCCAGACGTTGATGGTGCAGGTGCTCAAAGACCCGATCAACACCAAGGGCGCGCGCCTGACCACGCAGATCAGCCTGGCCGGACGCATGCTGGTGCACCTGCCGCAAGACAACCATATCGGCATTTCGCAAAAAATCGACGGCGCAGAGCTGCGCACCGCATTGCGCGAACGCATGACCGCCCTGCTGGCGGCGGATGCCGGCGATTCGCAAGGCTTCATCGTGCGCACCAATGCCGAAGACGCCAGCGACGCGGAGCTGGCCGAAGACATCGCCTATCTGCGCAAGACCTGGGCCGCCATTCAGCAGCGCGCCCACGTCACCAGCCCCAGCGCCCTGATCTACCAGGAACTCAGCCTGGCGCAACGCGTGCTGCGCGATCTGGTGAGCGACGCCACCCGCAGCGTGCAGATCGACTCGCGCGAAAACTTCGAGCTGCTTCAGAGCTTCGCCGCCGAATACATGCCCCGGGTCAGCAGCCGCCTGCAGCTCTACCGCGGCGAGCGCCCGCTGTTCGAGACCGCCAACGTGGACGAGGAAATCGAGCGCGCGCTGGGGCGGCGGGTCGATCTCAAATCCGGCGGCTACCTCATCATCGACCAGACCGAGGCGATGACCACCATCGACGTCAACACCGGCGGTTTCGTCGGCGCGCGCAACTTCGACGACACCATCTACCGCACCAATCTCGAGGCCACGCAAGCCATCGCGCGCCAACTGCGACTGCGCAATCTGGGCGGCATCATCATCATCGACTTCATCGACATGCACAACGCCCAGCACCGCGCCGCCGTGCTCGACGAACTGCGTAAATCGCTGGCGCGCGACAAGGTGAAAGTCACCGTCAGCGGTTTCTCGCAACTCGGTCTGGTGGAACTCACCCGCAAGCGCACCCGCGACTCGCTGGCGCACATGCTGCTGGAGCCCTGCCCCACCTGCGGCGGGCTGGGGCAAGTGAAAACGGCGCGCACCGTGTGCTATGAAATCCTGCGGGAAATCCTGCGCGAGGCCAAGCAATTCAACCCGCGCGAGTTCCGCATCGTCGGCGCCGCCGACGTCATCGACCTGTTCCTCGAAGAAGAAAGCCAGCATCTGGCCTCGCTCTCCGACTTCATCGGCAAGCCCGTCTCGCTACAGGTCGAGCCCGCGTTTTCGCAGCAACAGTACGACATTGTGCTGACCTGACAGCCCCCGCCTGTTTCCCGCCAGTCCTGAGCTGGTCGATACGGTTTGCCCAGCGCAATCAGCTTGGCAGCACGACGGCAAAGCCAAGGACGCGCCAGGCCACTTGCAACAAATCCGTCTTAATGTAACAGCGGAGATTTCGCCGTCTTGCCGCGATTGGACTGATCACGCCGTGTCAATTGGCTGCATTGCATGAATATTCTTTGCGAATTTTCTTATAGGAATGCCGAGGAATCGCGCAACCCATTGAAATTCTTAAAATATAAGAAAATAATTATTATATTTTTACACCATATAATTATTTTCTTATATTTAATGCCGCGAATTTGGCATAAATTTAATTCATATAAGTAACAAGAAAAATCAATTTGTTGAGAGTTGCAATCTCTATTTGAATCCGCCTTGCTGAAGTACTTCAGTCCAGAGCCGAGCAGCACGCTATCGGGTTCCAAAATAGATCAAGGAGGAGATTGCATGAAAAAAAGCATCATGGCAGCTGTAGTCATAGGGGCATGCTGTCAAATGGCCCACGCTAAGGAGGGTGCCCAGCTCTACGGCGTCATTGACATGGGCATTGAAAGGCTGACCTATGACAACACCAGCCTGAACCGGCTCGGTTCCGGCGTGCAATCCACAGACCGGATCGGGATACGAGGACAGGAAAATTTGGGAGGGGGTTTGCAAACATTTTTTGATGTCGAAACCGGATTTTGTGGAAACGGCACCAATTCGTTTCCAGGCAGCCTCGTATACAAGGGGGATAACAGTGCCGTGGGATCGAGTGTTTGCTCGGGTGGGGGGTTCATGGGTCGCCTCAGCCTGCTGGGGTTAAAAAGCCGCTATGGCGTTTTTAAGGCCGGTCGCTTTTACAGTCTGAATTATGACAATCTCGTCAAGATCGATCCATTCATGACAGGGATGACTGGGGCTGTGAAAAACATCGACCCCGCAGGCTATAACTACGTTCGATTTTCGCAGGCTGTTGGATACCGGACTCCCGATTTTGGCGGGCTAACGGCCGCCATGCTCTACGCATTTGGTGGACAGCCCGGAAGCTTCTCAAAGGGACAGTCTTATGAACTGAACGTGGATTATGAATCCAAAAAATTTACCGCTGGAATTGATTATCTAAAAAATAACCATCCGTACAGCGCAGGCAGCAAATTTAATCCTTATGTTGCACTGGCCTGGGAATTCGGTCCAGCTGCAACGCTCACCCAACAGGGCTCGTTCAATAATGAAGTCGTCCAGCTCTATGGTGGATATGATTTTTCCGTCGCCAAACTGACTGCACTTTATTCTGACGAAAAATACGGCGATGGTCTGCCCTATGCGGCAGGACATTTCGTACCGGATTTGAAAATATGGATGCTTGGCGCAACTATTCCCCTGCCGCGAGGGAAATTTCTGGCTTCAATTTCCAGGCGCAGTGACATGAACAAATCTGACACCACTGCAACGCAAGTGGCCATTGGTTATCTTTATCCGCTCTCCAAGAGGACGAACATCTATACATCGTATTCACGCATCCGCAACGATTCGGCAACAGATTTGTATGTTGGCGATAACGGTTTCACCGCACAGGGAACCGTTGGCGGCGCGAGTGCCAGTGGTCTAACCATCGGCCTGCGTCATTTCTTCTGATGGCTCCAGCGCCATTACCCACTTTGTCCAAGGAAACATCATGAACATGTTCATCCGACGTGCGCTTGTTGGCGCAACGCTCACTACATTTGCATTCTTGCCCGGTCTGGCACACGCTGAGGATACGGTTCCGGCAATCGCCACGCAGTCGCACTACGGTGCGATCTTCCAGATCGACTCCGGTAGTCCAGGCGCTATCAAAAAGACCATCAACAATATAGAAAACCTGCTCCATGACCCCAGGCTCAAAGGCAAGGTCCAGGTCGAGTTGATCGCCAACGCCCAGGGATTCGCCGCCTACGTCAAGAACAATGGTTTTGAGAAAAAATTGCAAGTTCTGCAACAGCAGGGCGTGCTGTTAGCGCAATGTGCCAATACCTTGCGCGAGTTGCATGTGGATCGCAAGGATCTATATCCATTCATCACTGTGGTGCCGTCCGGAATGGGAGAAATCACCATTCGGGAAGCGCAAGGGTGGGCGTATATCCATCCCTCAGCACCGAAGCCTGGTCTATGATCGAGGCACATCAAAAAGATAGGGATGCACTGCGTCCCTGTCTTTTTGATTTCAGGCGCGTGAAACGCACCTCTTGCTTATTTCGGGCAGGTGGCCGTGCTGCCCGGCACTTTGCCGACCAGCAGCAGGAAAGAGGAGAACGGGTCCATGGCGCGCATGGCCACCATCTTCGGCCCCTGGAATTCGAGGCGACCGAACATCATGGCCTTCATCGGGCCGTATTCGCCCTTGCCCATTTCTTCCCACTGCTTGGTGTTGGCGTGCATGAGAAAGTCGACATCGAAATTAGGCTTGAGGGTGGGCGCGCCGCCGGAGACGCACATGGCCTTGTCGTTTTGCAACTGCAACTTGAGTTCAACCGCGGTGTCCTTGCCGCAATCGGTGCGGTACATCTCCACCAGCTTGTAGCCGCGGCCTTTGTCGTCGTGCATGAACTCGCCCTTGAGTCCGTTGGTCAGCTCGGGGGTGTTGTTCCAGGCGGTGCAGGCTTCGCTGGCCCATTGCGGTGACATCAGCACCGGGGTGTCGGCCCAGGCTGTGGCCGACACGCAGGACAGGGCCATACCGGCGGCCAGACCGAGGGCTTGCAGCGAACGGCGGGGGTTGAACAGTGTTTTCATGTAGGGTTGTCTCCAAGAGGGTTTGAAACACTCGCGCAGGGGATGGTGATGGAGCCCTGCCGTGGCGCGACGACACGGCGACAGGCTGGATTTCAAGCGGAAGGGTCAGTCAGGCAACAGCTCCTGCGCGCGCTGAGCGAAGGCTTGTGCTTGTTTCTCGTCGATGAACAAGCGGATGAATTTGACGCAGGCTTGCACGGCGGCAGCGCGGCCTTCCGGGGTGTCGGGATGTTGTTCGATTTTCTGCACCAGCCGCGCGGCCTGGGCGCCGAACTGTTCTTCGACGAGGGCGATGAGCAGGCCGTGGGGGGTCTGCTGCGGCGCGTCGGCGGCAAACAAGGAGACGGGCGCAACTGAGGGAGACGCGGCGGCGTTGCGCACCAGATAGCCCTCATCGAGCAAGCCGCGCAGCGCTAGAAGACAGCGCTCGGGGTCGGCGCCCGCTTTGAGCAACTCGGCCACCGGCCGATGGCCATCGGCCATGATGAGCAGATTGCGCTGCCCGGGCAGGAGATGGTGGGCACGGGTGGCGAGTTCTTCACGACCCTTGGGCGTTTTTTCCAGTATCCAGTCGAGCGGCAATTCAGCAGACATCTCCTTCGGGTGCGACTTGGGCGCCGCACCGGTCTCCTTGGTTTTGATCGCGCAACACGCTGCGCCACAGTCCCGGGAGTACCGGGATGAACCCGCAGAAAAAAGGCCCGCACGCGGCGGGCCTGGATGAAACGTCTGCGGGATGCTCAGACTTTGGTGGTCTGCGGCAAGCCGGTGATGTAGCCCACGGCAGCGCCATAGCCGTTTTCGTAGTTCTTGTCGATCAGCGGCTCCAGAGTCTGGAACACCTTGGCGTGCAGGCCGGTGGTATTGGTCACACCGTTGGCGGTGACGGTCTTGATCTCCCAGTCGCCGGGGTGCTGGAAGTTGCTCATCACATACATCCAGCCGTTCACGTTATCGACGCCCTGCAAGCCAGTGCTCTCGGCACCCGCCGGGGTGGAGAGGATGCGGCTGAGTTGCTTGGTATCGACGTTATAGGCCCAGAGGAAGTTGTTGACGTGCATGCCGCTGTCTTCGCCGATGAACAGGGTGCGCAGCTTTTCCGAGAACTTGATGTTGTCGGGGTTGGCAATCTTGTTCGGATTGGCGAGATTGCCCAAGGCATCGGGCGTGGCCAGGTCTTCGCCCACCAGCGCGGCAGGCGCAGCCATGTCCACCGGCACCCACTCGCTGTTCATCGCGGCGCCGCTGGTGTCCACTTGCCCGGCCTTGAGGTTGAGGGCGTACACCGCACCGGCCTTCGGCCCGGCGACTTTGAAGCCGGGGATCGAGCCATCGACCATCGACGACTGGATATAGGACATGGCGGAGTAGGCGATCTTGTCCTTGGCGTTGACGGTCGTGCCTTCCATTTTGGTGAAGGCCATGGTGCCGCCCTTGAGCCCGGCGTAGCGGTGGGTTTCGAGGAAGGCTGCCGCCTTTTCCTGCCCCGGAACGAGCTTGATCCAGTTTTTCTTGCCGCCCAGCCAGACCTGGGTGTAGGCGGGATCGACCGGGTCGGTGGTCTTGACGTCCATGATGCTGGGCGTGCCGCCGTTTTGCGCCGCGGCCTGCGCCAGCGCCAGCACTTCCGCGCTGGTGGCATGGCCGAGGTTCACCCATTTCAGCGTGAAGGTGCCGGTGCCCACACCCGGGGCGCTGGTCTGCGTTGCTTGAGCAACGTATAGCGTGCCAGCCGACAGGTCGGCGGCTTTATCGGCGATGAACAGGAACAGGCCGCCGTTGGTGGCGTCGTCGCCCATCAGCGCGGTGCGCTGGTCGGGCATGACCTGGATGAGTTCATGCGAAATGCGGCCCATGCAGTAATGTTTTTTCACCGTGCCGGTGCCGTCGGCGTTGACGGTAACTTCGGGCAGATGGCCGTAAAGATAAGGATTGGCCTTGACCGGATCGCTCACCGCGGCGGCGTCGCCGTACAGATTGGTGGTGAAGGCCTGGAACTGGGTGTTCTTGGCGATGGAGGCGGCGTCGGGCTCGTATTCTTCGCTGGACAGATGGGTGCCCCAGGGCGACAAGCTGGCGCCGCAGGTGATCCACAGGCCATTGGCCGGTGCGGTCGGCACGTTGAAATATTTCACCAGACTGAGCTTGCCGGTGGCCGGGTCTTGGTCAAGGGTGAGCACGGCAATGGGCGATGGCAGTTTGCCGTAGGCCGAGACGCCCGCCTGATCCAGGCTGGTGTATTCGAACTGCACCACGGCGAACACGGTGTTGCCCTTCACCCCAGCCACCTTCGCGCCCGGCACCGTCAGCAGCGTCGTGCCGTCGGGGGCGTCAGAGAAGAACTGGCGTGCCGACGCTGGCACGGAGTTATCCATGATGGGCTTGCCGTTGATGTCGAAGTAGCTGCCGGCGATCAGTGTGCCGCCATTGGCGTTGGGTACTTGCTGGCCAGTGATGAAAAACGGTTGATAACCAAGTTGGTAAGTCTGGCTGCTGCCGTCGCTGTAGGCCACTTTGAGCGCCGAAGCGACGTTGGTCGTCGCCATGCTCGCCGGGTCGGCGATGCCGGGCGCGGCCATCGCGGTGAAGGCTGCGGCCGTGGGGGTGGCGGTGGCCGCAGTGGCCGCCGTCGAGCCGCCACCGCAGGCGGCGAGCAGGGCGGAACCGCCCAGGCCGGCGCCCAGCGGCAGCAAAGGCGCGCCACCGAACAGCTTCAGGGCCTGGCGTCGTGAAGGATTGGCTGGGGATTGGGACATCTTGAACTCCATCAGGGAAGGGCCGACAACAATAGCGTTACGGCTGAAAACGAAAAGTTACAGTCCAAATGTGACAAGATGTTGAATCGTCTGCCGCGCCCTGCGCGTTTGCGTCCGGCGCAAAGCTCCATCGTGCGAACATGTCGGCATTGCTCTGCTCGCTGCCCGCTGCGATGTTCAAACTCCCGCAAGTCCCCTTCCCTCCCGGCAATATGGGCCGCCGCCGTTGCCTGCACGCCGGTGCCGGACTGGCTTTGGGCGCGCTGCTGCCCCCTGCCGCCCTGGCTCAAAGCGCTGGTGCGTCCGCGCCGCTTCCCGGCGCGAGCAGCGTGGCTCCAGCCGCAGCGCTGTCTTCGGCCCAACTGGGCGACTGGAATGTCGGCGCCGCACAGGCCTTGATTGCGCGCATTGTGGAGCGCAACAAGCTGCCCGAAGCCCTGGTGGCGCGGCTGATCGGCCGGGCGCAATACAGCGCCACGGTGGCCCGACTCATTCTGCCGGGGCCGCCGGGCAAGAAAAACTGGCGGGTGTACCGCAGCCGGTTTCTCGACAGTCTGCGCATCGGCTCGGGCAGTGACTTCATGCAGGAATTCGGCGTGTGGTTCCAGCGAGCGCAGGAGCGCTACGGCGTGCCGCCGCACATCGTCGCGGGCATCCTCGGGGTGGAGACGATCTACGGCCGCAATATGGGCAACTTCCGCGTGGTCGATGCGCTCTCCACCCTGGCGCTGCGCTACCCCACGCAAGCGCCACGCGACCGCAGCGCTTACTTCGGCGTGCAGCTCGGCGATTTTTTCCAGTGGTGCGCACAAGATGCACGCAACCCGCTGCAGGTGCGCGGCTCGTATGCGGGAGCCATCGGCATGCCGCAGTTCATGCCCGAGAGCATCTTGAAATATGCGGTGGACTTCGACCACGGCGGCGGCATCGATCTGATCTCCGACCCGGCAGACGCCATAGGCTCGGTGGCCAGCTACCTGGCCGCCAAGCGCTGGGTGCGCGGCCAGCCAGCGCACTTCCCCCTGCAACTGCCGCCCGATCTGCCGCAAGCCAGTCTCGACACCTTGCTCGGGCCCGACATTACGCCAACCTTCACCGCCGACCAGCTCGTGGCAATGGGCCTGCCGCTGCTGCCGCAGGCCCGCGCCTATGCGGGCAAGCTGGCCGTGGTGCAACTGCCCAATGCCGACGCCGCGCCCGACTATGTGCTGGGCACGGACAATTTTTACGCCATCACCCGCTACAACCAGTCGGCGTTCTACGCGTTGGCGGTCATCGAGCTGGGCGAGGTAGTGGCTGCTGCTGCGGCGGCAGCTCAATCCTGAGGCGTGGCGCTGAGCTGGCGGATGCCCGCAAGCACGATGGCGCTGAGCTCGGCCACATCCTGCCCGTAGCGGCGGGCGGCGTTCAGCTCGCCCAGATCGAGCGCGGCCTTGGCCTGGCGCGCGAGTTCATGGATTTCGGCATGCTGCTCCAGCAGCAGCGCGTAGCGCGGGTCGCGGCCGTAATACAGCCGCCCTTGACCGTTGAGCCACAGGCCGAGGTGGCACTGGTTTTCCGCCGCCACGTCGAGGAAACTCGGCGGCGCGCAGATTGGCCGTGGGCCGCACCCAGGTCTGCACCCAGGTGGCCACGGCGTCGGCGGGCAGCGGGCGGGCAATGGCGTAGCCCTGCGCCAGGGTGCAGTTCATCGCCGCCAGCACCGAGAGATGCTCCAGCGTTTCGGCGCCTTCGCCAATGACTTCCAGCCCGAGCAGATTGGCCGCGGTGACCACGGCGGAGACGATGGCGAAGTCTTTCGGGTCGTTGACCATGTCGCGCACGAAGGACTGATCGATCTTGATCGATTGCGCCGGAAGCTGCTGCAAGTAAGTGAGCGAGGCCGCGCCGGTGCCGAAGTCGTCGAGCGCGACGCTCAGGCCAAGATCCTGGCAGCTTTGCAAAATCTGCCGCGCCTGCTCCAGGTTGCGCAGCGGCGCCGACTCGGTGACCTCGAGCATCAGCCCGCTCGCGGGAAAACCGGGATGGTTGTGCAGCGCCTGATGCAGATCGTCCAGAAACTCGGGCGCCAGAAGATGCTCGGCGCTGATATTGACGGCGATATGCAGCTCCAAGCCCTCGGCGCGCCACTGCACGCCCTGGGTCAGCGCCTGGTCGAGCACGAAGCGGCCGATGGCGCGCGCCAGCCGTCCGTGGTCGAGCACGCTGGCAAAGTCGGCCGCCACCATTTGCCCGCCCTGCTCGGTCTGCAGACGCAGCAAGGCTTCGACGCCCACCACCGCGGGCCGCGCCGGGTCTCCCCCGATGGCCACGATGGGCTGGTAATTGAGCGACAGCCGCCCTTGCTGCAAAGCGGCCTCCACGCTTTCGAGCAAATTTTTCTGGCGCTGAGCCTCGCGCTCGAAATCGGGCTTGAAACGCAGGTAGCGGTCTCGCCCCGCAGCCTTGGCGGCATAGAGCGCCAGATCGGCGCGGCGCAGCAAGGTCTCGGCATCGCCGCCGTCCTGCGGATAAAGTGCGCAGCCCAAACTCACCGAAATCGACGCCTGCCGACCCACGCCCAGATCGAAGGGCTGGCGCAGCGCCGAGAGGATGCGCTGCGCCGCCGCTTCGGCCGCGATTTCGCCGCTGCCCAGCCCTTCCGTCAGCAGCACGGCGAATTCGTCCCCGCCCATGCGGGCCATGACTTCACCTTCGCGCAGGATGGCCTGCAGACGCTGCGCGGTTTCGCGCAACAACGCATCGCCGGCCGAGTGCCCATAGGCGTCGTTGACTTGTTTGAAGCCATCGAGATCGAGCAGGAGCAGGCCGAATTCGCCCTGACGTCTCCAGGCGGTTTCAAGCGCCACCTGGAGCCGCTCGCGCAATAGCGTCCGGTTGCCGACCGCCGTGAGCGGATCGGTGATGGCCAGGGTACGCAGCCGCTGCTGCTGAACCTGCGCCAGCGCCTGTTCGCGGCCGATCTGGCCCGTGGCGTAGCGATACAGCACGGTGAGCAACAGCAGCAACAGCAGCAGCCCGACCATCGGCGGCCAGATGGTGTGCAGGTATTGCGTCCACAGCAGACTGCCTGGCACCGAAACCGCCACCGCCAAGTCGGGATAGCCCGGCAGCCGCTGCCAACTGCCGATACGCATCGAACCGTCCGCCGCGACCCAGCCGTTGTAATGCGCACTGGGGGTCGCCGGCTGATCGGTCAAAGACTGGGCGAATACCCCGGTCTGCGGCTTGGAGAAGAACGACGCTTTTTTGGGTGCTGGCCAGCGGGCGAGCACATAGCCATCGTTGCGCGCCAGCACAGCGGCAATTCCGCTGTAAGGCAGCGCCGTGTTCGCCAGGGTTTGTTGCAGAAAAGCCTGGGTACTGACCGCGGCAATGACGTAGAACGCCGGATGCGTCTGCCCTGCGGGAATCTCGCGCACCAGCGGGATCACCCATTTACCCAACAGCGGCCCGATCAGGGGGCGACCGATGATGAGCTTGTTTTTTTGCGGCTGGGCGCGCAGGCGCGCCAGCGCATGCAATAGATCGGGATAGTGCTGCAGATCGGGGAGTTTGTCCGAGCGCAGCGAGCTGCCCAGAAAACGCCCATCGGCCGATACGATGTTGATGGACAGCGAACCCGGCAGCAACGCCTGCCTGCGCTCGAGCAGAATCTGCAGCACTTCGGGGTGTTGCAGCAGATCGGCCTTGTCTTGAAGGTCGGAGCCGGTGGCTTCGAGCACCGACGAAAAGCCCTGGAAGTAAGACTGCGTGGCGCTCACCAGAAAACTGGAGCTGGTGTCGAGCGAGCCATAGAGAATCTCGCGCTGCCCCCGCCAGGAGGTCACGGCGTAGACCAGCGCGAGCACGACGAAGGTGATGAACAGCGTCCAGTAAGTGCGGCGAATCCAGCGCTGCACGATGGGCGTCGGCGCCAGTTGCGGCGCCTGACCAGAGGCCGACAAGGGCAGCTCGGACTGCTGCTCCATCCCGAAAGTCAGGGTATCGGGTGAGGCGCCGTTGACGTTCGGCTCGGAAGTCATGCAATCGGGGCAGTGGACATCATCGGGGCGGATTTCAAGCTTGCTGCACTTTACCCTGCGCTGGCAAACCACCACAACGCCCCATTCCCGGACTTCGGTGAAGAGCCGCGGATTGTGTGAAAGACTTCACAATTCCTGCTCCAGCGGCACCGGCTGCTGGCGCGCGTTGAGGGCGACGTGAATCCCGGCGAAGATCAGCAAAGCCGCCCACAAGTGATACCAGTGGATGGTTTCGCCCAGAAACAACCAGCTCAGCAGCGCGGCGAACAAGGGCGCCAGATTGCCGAAGTAAGACGGAATCTGCGCCCCGACCTTGCCCACCGCGCTGCCCCAGCACCAGTAGGCCAGCAACGACGGCAACACCGCCACATAGGCCAGCGCCAGCCAGACCGGGCCGCCCCAATGAGTCGTCTGACCGCCGATCCAGCGTTCAGCCAGCATGAAGGGCAGGATGGACAGCACGCCCCAGATCATCTGCGCGGCCAGCGAAGTCATCGGCGCCAGGCCCAGGGGCCGCTGCCGCAGCTCCCAGGTGTAGATCGCCCACAGAAACACGGCCACCAGCATGATGAGATCGCCCGGCGCGAAGTGCAGCGCCGTCAGATGCGCCAGATCGCCCTTGGCCACGACCAGCGCCACCCCGGCGATCGACAGCATGGCGCCGATCCATTGCGCCCGTCCCACAGTCTGCTTGTAAAAGGCCCCGCCGATCAGCAGGATGAACACCGGCGCGCTGGAAGTGATGAGCGAGACGTTGAGCGGCGTGGTGGTCTCCAGCGCCACGTATTGCAGCGAGTTGTAGCTGCCCACCCCCAGAATGCCCATGACGGCAAGCGACTTCCACTTACTGCGCAACACCGCCCGGTTGCGCCACAGATCGGGGCCGACGATGAGCAGCGCCAGCAACAGCGCGAACAACCAGCGGTAAAAACTCAGCGCCATGGGGGGAATCTGCCCCACCATCAGCCGCCCCACGACGGCATTGCCGGCCCAGAACAGAGGCGGCAGGGTCAGCAGAAGAACGGTGCTTGGGTCAAGAAAGGAGTGGCTTTTGGAAGGCATGGGCGCATTATTTCAGTGCACCCGTCAATCTGCTCAACAAAGCGCACGCCGCAAGGGGGCCCGAGAGACGGTCAGTCAGCCCTCATTCGTACACCTCGGCCTGCGCAAGCCGGGGCGCCGCCGCATCCTTGGCGGCCAGACTCGGCTGGCCGCCCGGCAGGTGCAAACCTTTCAGCGGCCAGTCGATGGCCAGTTCCGGATCGTTCCAGGCGAGATTGCGGTCGTGTTCCGGGTACCAATAGTCGGTGGTCTTGTAGAGGAAGTCGGCGGTTTCGCTCAGCACCACAAAGCCGTGACCGAAGCCCGGCGGCACCCACAGCAGGCGCTGGTTCTGCGCGCTCAGTTCCACGCCCACCCACTGCTTGAAGCGCGGCGAGCTGCGGCGCAGATCCACCGCCACATCCCAGACCGTGCCGGTGACCGCGCGCACCAGCTTGCCCTGCGGCTTGACGAGCTGGTAGTGCAGGCCGCGCAGCACGCCCTGGGCGGATTTGGAATGGTTGTCCTGCACGAATTCCACATCCAGCCCGGTGTCCACCGCGAAGGTCTTGCGGTTATAGCTCTCGAAGAAAAAGCCGCGGTCGTCCCCAAAGACTTTGGGCTCCAGAATGAGCACTTCGGGCAGGGCGGTGGGAATGACCTTCATGCCTTCTCCTCGGCCAGCAGGCGCAGCAGATATTGGCCGTAGCCGTTCTTTTTCATCGGGGCGGCGAGTTGTTCGAGCTGGGCGGCAGTAATCCAGCGTTGGCGGAAGGCGATTTCCTCCGGGCAAGCGACCTTCAGGCCCTGGCGCTTTTCAATCGTGGCGATGAACTGCCCGGCTTCGAGCAGGCTGTCGTGGGTGCCGGTGTCCAGCCAGGCGTAGCCGCGGCCGAGGGTCTGCACCTGCAGCGTGCCCTGCTGCAGGTAGACGCGGTTGACGTCGGTGATCTCCAGCTCGCCGCGCGGCGAGGGCTTGAGGTGGGCGGCGATGTCGCACACCTGCGGGTCGTAGAAGTACAGGCCGGTGACGGCGTAGCTGCTCTTCGGTTGGGCGGGTTTTTCTTCGATGCTGATGGCGCGGCCGGTGGCGTCGAACTCGACCACGCCGTAGCGTTCAGGGTCGTGCACGTGATAGGCGTAGACCGTCGCGCCTTGGGTCTGGGCGTGAGCCTCTTTGAGTGAGGCTTGCAGATCGTGGCCCCAGAACAGGTTGTCGCCCAGCACCAGCGCGCTCGGCGCGTTGCCGATGAAGTCGCGGCCGATGATAAAAGCCTGCGCCAGGCCGTCGGGGCTGGGCTGCACCGCGTACTGCAGGCTCAAGCCCCACTGGCTGCCGTCGCCCAGCAACTGGGCAAAGCGCGGGGTGTCTTGCGGGGTGGAGATGATGAGCACCTCGCGGATGCCTGCGAGCATGAGCGCGGACAACGGGTAGTAGATCATCGGCTTGTCGTACACCGGCAGCAGTTGCTTGCTCACCGCCTGGGTGACGGGGTAGAGCCGGGTGCCGGAGCCGCCGGCGAGGATGAGGCCTTTGCGGGCTTGGGTCATAGCGGAAGTCACAGCGGAAGTTCGTCGATCAGGCGTTGCACCTGGGTCTGCCAGGGCGGCAGAAACAGGTCGAAGGTGGTTTGGAGTTTGCTGCAGTCCAGCCGGGAGTTGACCGGGCGCGGGGCGGGCAGCGGGTAGTCCGCCGTGGTGATGGCCTGCACGTGTTCGG
>NZ_NCKP01000091.1:0-9876 GCF_002282795.1 Thiomonas sp. 13-64-67 | reverse complement strand
CATTCGCCCACGGCGTAAATGCGCGGGTCGGTGATGGTCTGCAGCGTGTCGCTCACGACGATGCCGCGATTGCAGTGAATGCCGGCCTTCTCCGCCAGCGCGGTGTTGGGGCGGATGCCTGCGGCCATCACCACCAGATCGGCGGGGATCTCGCTGCCGTCCTTGAACCGCACGGCGCGCACCCGGCCTGATTCATTGCCCAGCAAGGCTTGCGTCTGCGCGCCGATGAGGAACTTGAGACCGCGATCTTCCAGCGACTTCTGCAACAGCTTGCCCGCCACATCGTCGAGTTGGCGCTCCATCAGCCACGGCATGATGTGCACCACGGTCACGTCCATGCCGCGCAGCATCAGGCCGTTGGCCGCTTCCAGCCCCAGCAGGCCGCCGCCAATGACCACCGCGTGCCTGTGCGTCTTCGCGGTCTCGATCATGGTCTCGGTGTCCTTGATGTCGCGGTAGGCGATCACCCCGTCCAACTCCTTGCCCGGCACCGGCAAGATGAACGGCAGCGAGCCTGTGCCCAGCAGCAGCCGGTCGTAGGGGGATTCGAGGCCTTCATCGGTGCGTACCACGCGCTTGATGCGATCGATTTCCACCACCGTCTTGCCGGTGTGCAGGGTGATGCCGTTGTCGGCATACCAGTCCAGCGGATTGAGGATGATCTGCTCAATGGTCTGCTCCCCGGCGAGCACCGGCGAGAGCAGGATGCGGTTGTAGTTCGGGTGCGGCTCGCTGCCGAACACGGTGATGTCGTAGAGATCGGGCGCGAGCTTGAGCAGCTCTTCGAGCGTCCGCACCCCGGCCATGCCATTGCCGACGAGAACGAGTTTGGGTTTGTTCATGATGCGGAGTCCATTGGGTTGCGCGCTGCGTCTCAGGCTGCCTTGACCTGCGGGTGCGCCTGGCGCTTGTAGAGAAACTCCAGCACCTGGGCGCGCAGATGGGCGTAGTGCGGGTCTTCGCTCAGGGCCAGGCGTTCGCGCGGGCGCGGCAGATCGACCGTGAGAATTTCGCCGATGGTCGCCGCAGGGCCGTTGGTCAGCATGACGATGCGGTCCGACAGCAGCACCGCCTCGTCCACATCGTGCGTCACCATCACCACGGTGGCGCCGCTTTTCGCCACAATGTCTTGCAGCTCGTCCTGCAGCCGCCGGAAATTTCGTGTGGATGTTTGTGTGCCGCGTGCGGCAGGCCAACGAGTTCCAAAGCAGACTGGGTGCGGGCCTTGAGTTGCGACTTGGTTTCGCTTGCGCCGAACACGCGCTCCACGCCGAGGTAGATGTTGCCGTAGCAGGTCATCCAAGGCAGCAGCGAGTGGTTTTGGAACACCACGGCGCGGTCAGGGCCTGGCGCGTGAATTTCGCGGCCGTCGCACACCATTACACCCGAAGACGGCAGGGTGAGTCCGGCCATGAGGTTGAGCAGCGTGCTCTTGCCGCAGCCGGAATGGCCAATCAGGCTGATGAACTCGCCCTTGGCGATGTCGAGGTTGATGCCCTTGAGCGCGTGGAAAGGACCGCGCGCGGTGTCGAACACCATTTCGACGTGTTGGATGACGATGAAACGTTCCATGATGATGGCCTTTTGTGTTTTGCGTGATGGGAAGATCAGCGCGCTTCGTCGTAGCTGAAGCGCCGCGCAATCAGCATCAGCGCGCCTTCGAGCACCATGCCGGTGACGCCGATGACCAGAATGGCGATGATGATGTGGGCGAGATTGAGGTTGTTCCACTCGTTCCACAGCCAGAATCCGATGCCGGTGCCGCCTGTCAGCATTTCAGCGGCGACGATCACCAGCCAGGCGGTGCCGACCGACAGCCGCACGCCGGTCATCATGTAGGGCATGACCGAGGGCAGCAGAATCTTGGTGAACACCTTCCAGGTGGAGAGGTCGAGCACGCGGGCCACGTTCAAATAATCCGCCGGAATGCGCTGCACGCCGATGGCGGTGTTGATCATCATCGGCCAGATGGAGCAGATGAAAATGGTGTAGATGGCCGCCGCCGGCGCATTGCTGAACACGTACAGACCGATGGGCAGCCAGGCCAGCGGCGACACCGGACGCAGCAGGCTGATGAGGGGCGAGAGCATGCGGTTCAAGAACTGCACGCGGCCAATGGCGAAACCCAGCGGAATGCCTACCAGCGCCGCCAGACCAAAGCCGTAGGCCACGCGCTGCAGCGAGGCCAGCAGGTTCCAGCCGATGCCCACATCGTTCGGCCCGTTGTCATAAAAGGGATGCGCAAACACCTTCTGCGCCGACTGCCAGGTGACCAGCGGCGAGGGGAATTGCGCGCTGTGCTCGGCCGCCAGTTCCCACACCAGCAGCAGGAGTGCGAAGCCCATCAGCGGGGCGATGAGCCGCAGCGCGATTTGGCGGTTCTTCGCGCGTTGCCGCTCTGCCGGGCTCACGCTGCGGATGGCAGTTTGCTTTGCAGCGGCCAGGGGAGCTTCGGGTGAGGCGCCCTCCGTCGCAGAGGCTTCAAACGATCCGCCCGAGGCGGAAAAGACGGCAGTGTTCATGCTGGACTCCTGGATCATTGCGTCGGCAAGGTCAAACGGCGAGATCGTTGACTTTGAAGCCGTGGGCATAGGCCTTGGGGTCCTTGCCATCCCAGGTCACGCCGTCGATCAGCTTGGAGGTGCGCAGTGTGCTGGCGGGCACCGGCACCTTCAGTTCGGTGGCAACTGCCTGATACAGATCGACGCGGTTCACCGCCTTGGCCACGGCGAGATAGTCGGGGTCGGTCTTGATCAGGCCCCAGCGGCGGAACTGGGTGAGGAACCACATGCCGTCGGACAACCACGGGAAGTTGACCTGACCGTCTTCATAGAAGGTCATCGGGTGCGCGTCGTGCCAGCTTTTGCCCAGGCCGTTGGTGTAGTTGCCAAGGATGCGCGGCAGGATGGTTGCCACCTGGGTGTTGACATAGCCCGGCGCGGCGATGGTCTCGGCCATCTTGGTGCGGTTGGCATCCGAGGCGTCGATCCAGCGGCAGGCTTCGAGCACTGCGGCCATCACCGCCTTGGTGGTGTTGGGGTACTTTTCGACGAACTCGGCGGTGGTGCCCAGAACCTTCTCTGGATGGTCCACCCAGATTTCCTGCGAAGTCACCGCGGTGAAGCCAATCTTCTGATTGATGGCCACCGCGTTCCACGGCTCGCCTACGCAGAAGCCGTCCATGCTGCCCACCCGCATATTCGCCACCATCTGCGGCGGCGGCACGGTAATCACCTTGTCGTCCTTCAGCGGGTTGATGCCGTAGGTCGCCAGCCAGTAATAAAGCCACATCGCATGCGTGCTGGTGGGGAAGGTCTGGGCGAAGGTGTAGGTGCGCTTTTTCGCGAGCACGGCCTTGGCCAGCGCCGGGCCGGTGGTGATGCCTTCCTTGGCCAGCGCATCCGACAGGGAGATGGCCTGGCCGTTGCGGTTCAGGCCCATGAGTATCGCCATGTCCTTCTTCGGCCCGCCGACGCCGAGCTGCACGCCATACGGCAAACCGTAGAGCACATGCGCCATCTGGATGCCGCCGGTCACCAGGTTGTCGCGCACTGCGGCCCAAGAGGCCTGCTTGCTTGGAATAATTTTGACGCCGTACTTCTTGTCGAAACCCAGCACCGCGGCCATGACGATGGGCGCGCAATCAGTGAGGGGAATGAATCCGATCTTGACTTCTTCCATTTCAGGTTTTCCCAGAGTGGCGGCGCGCGCCGTGGGTTGCAGGCTGGGAAGAAGACCGGCAACAGCCACTGCGGCACCTGACTTGATGAGGGTGCGGCGCAAGGGTTGTGCCGGGTCGTTGCTTGGAGGTGTGGCGTCTTGCTGGTTGCGCATGGCAGTTCCTGAAATAGCGGGCGAAAAAAAAACCTTCGGGCGCTTCACACAAGGCGAAGCACACGAAGGCATCATTGCCGAGCTGAGCGGGGGAGACTCCCGTTCAGTGGGTTCAACATAGGCCGCCGTTGGCCTACAGCGCTATTTAAGCAATCAGCGTGCCAGCCCTCCACTCGGGAGAGATCAGAGGGAGACTCCCCGCTGTATCAAATTAGGCGGGTCTTCGATGACGCAAAACTGTGCGTAACGGTTCCAGTCTGGTGCGTGTGAGCACACAAAGCGCGCAGCCGCAAGGCTCAGATCAATCCGACGGTATCGAGAATGCGCTGGGCAACCTCGGAGAGCTTCAAGCCTTTTTCCATCGCCAGCTTGCGCATGCGGCTGAAGGCTTCTTCCTCGGTGCAGCCCTGGCGCTGCATCACAATGCCCTTGGCGCGCTCAATCAGCTTGCGCTCAGTGAGCTGGGTGCGCTCCTCGCTCAGTTCCGCGCGCAGACCCTGTTCGCGCTCGAACCGCGCCAGCGCCACCTCAATCACCGGCTTCACCCGGTTGGGCTTGAGGCCGTCCACGATATAGGCCGTCACCCCCGCCGTGATGGCGAGTTGCGCAGTCTCGGTGTCGTCGTCATCGGTGAACAGCACAATGGGACGCGGTGTGTCGCGCGAGGCCAGCACCACGTGCTCCAGCAGATCGCGCACGCCAGACTCTGCATCCACAATCACCAGATCGGGCTTGAGCGCGGCAATGCGGTCATCCAGATCGGGTTTGGCCGGCAGCACGGCCACTACCTCGTAGCCCGCATCCAACAAGGCCTTTTCCAGCATCGCGCAACGCCCTGCTTGGCGCTCATGATTCGCCTGATCGTTCTCCGTCGCCAATGCGGTATCGGGGGAGATGACAGCAACCGTCAGAGTGCTTAGTGGGTTGGGCATATCGCAATTCGTGCAAGTTCCATGCCCCAAAGAGTTCGTTTTCCTGGCTTTGCGTGGCATACGCAGCAAGTGCCGCAATCACTCCAGCATCTTCGCCCGCTGGCTGTGCGAGCACGATTCGCAGCTTCGGATATCGCGCCCGCGCCGCTTGCACCACTTCTGGAATGTCGCGCCGGAGGTGGCCGCCCGCACCAAGGAAGAGGGGCGCGATGTGCACATGCTTCGTGCCGTTTTGGCCCGCTTCCTCCAAGGCTTGTTGCAGGGAGGGTTGCATCGACTCCAGAAAAGCAAGGCGGACGGTCAGTTCGGGGTGGCGGGACTGCACCATGCCACAAACGGCCTCAAAGGGCAGAGCCCATTCGGCTAACCGGGAGCCATGGGCCAGCAAGACAAGTAACCTAGGTTCACTGTTCATCGGTATGTAAGTTTGGGTGATGATTAGGGCTGGTGTCCAAAAAACGTGAATGGACGAACGACTGGCGACGGGATGGCGTGTGATGCATGATTCGACAAGCCTACAGAGTCCGTCCTGAACTTTGCATTACAAAACCAGCAAACGTCTACAGCAGACTCGACGACGATGAGAAGGACACGCCAGGCGGGTCAGAATAGCCACGCTTGGGGAATCTACCGCTACACGCGTGATCGCTGGGGTACGGAACAAGCCGACCGCTACATCAACGGGTTGTTCGAGGCTTTCGACGGCATCGATTCCCACCAGACCCACAAGTTCGTAAATATTCGGTGAGCACGTGATAGCGCTCAGCGGCAGAGGAAGGATCTGAAGTCAGGCCGCAGGGGGTAGAGCCAGATGTCCTTGGTCGGCAGGGTCGGGATGTGGCTGGTGCTGGTCTTGCCGCGCCCCTTGGTCTGGTCCACGCGCTGCCAGTTGGCGGCCTTGTAGCAAGTGCCCTTGTGTTGAGGAATCTCGACGAAGGTCTCGAGCATCACGGGCGCGTAGCCGTAGCGCGATGGCCAGTTCGCCAGGACGCGGCGCGCGGCCATGGCCAGGACTTTGGAGGCCAGGCCATGGGAGCGAATCCAGGGCAGCACGAGAAAGCGCGTGTTGTTCACCACGAACGGGAGGTTGTTGCGGCGTTGCTCGGCGCTCCAGCCGATGAAGCGGTCGCGGTCGGCGAGTTTCCAGGCGCTGGCGCCGAAGCTGATCAAGGCCACGAGTTGCTCGCCGGCATAGACGTTGTAGCGCATCTGATGCCCGGACATGGGGGTGTAGCCCAGTTCGTGGTAGCGCGCCATGAACTCGTTCCACAGCCGGGAGGCTGCCCCCGCCCCGTGCACGAGCTGCATGCGCAACGCAGGCAAGTCATGCACGGGGGCCTGGACTTCGGGCTGGGGATCACTGGCCGCGGTGGACGCAAAGCAAGCTGGCCGACGCGGCTTGCTGTTGCGCGAAGGTGGCAGTTGCAGCACCTCATCTTCGTGCATGCGCAGCATGGCCACACGGCAACTCATCTCGCTTAGGCGCCCGTTGGCGCTGCGCCAGTCCAGCCGCTCGCACACCAGGCGCGAGAGCGCCGCGCGCCGCAGCCCCGGGTTGTCGTCAATGAGTGCACGCAGCGTTTGCAACTCGGCCTGGCTGAACACCCGGCCACCATAGCGGCTCATGTCGGCGACGCCCGCATGGCTGCCAGTTGCGCCGCATCCATCTGCCAGGGGATGAAGTCGCTGCAGTCCGGAGGCGCCTGCCCACCCGCTGCCGCGCAGGCATTGAGGTAGGAGCTCAGCCAGGTGCGCGGGTTGATGCGCCACAGCCGCACTGTATTGAGCAAGCTGAGCAGGGTGGCGGCCAGTTGCCCCGACCCTGCGCTGCCTGAGCCGTAATAATTTTTGCGGCCGACAACCGCGCCGCGTAGGGCGCGCTCGGCGGCGTTGTTGTCCAGGTCGAGCAGCGGATGCGCCAGGAACACAGTCAGGCCCGGCCAGTATTGGCGCATCGTGCGCAACACCTTGTGCGCCGGCGCCCCGAGGGCCGGATCCTGCAACTCGCTTTGCCAGTCCTGCTGCATGGCTTGCACCCAGGCGCGCACTTGGTGGTCCATGTCGCACCACTGGGGCTCGCCCTTGGACCATTGGAGCCGACGCCGCGCATGCAGCGTGTACAACGCGCCGATGCGCTGCACCCAGCCCATGGCCCAGTCCCACAGAATCGGGTGATCACCCGCCACGCGCAGGAAGTCGCGCCTTTGGTGCGCCCAGCAGATCGCCAGTTCCACCCCAGGGTGCAGGCGACTGAACTTGCGGTAGGCGGCGTAGCGGTCGACGCTGAGAATGCCCTGTTCAACGCCGTGCAGCGCTGCCTGCGGCACCAAGGCCGAGCGCGAAGGATCCAGCACGTACCACGCCACCGACTTGGACTGGAATACCCACAGATACCAGCGGTGTCCGACCTTGCCTTGCTGCTCCTCGAACACCTCCCAGCGCGTTTCATCGGCGTGCCAGTGCGATGCGCTGCGCAACTGTTGCAGCCACGCCTGCTCCAGCGGGTCAAACAACGGCAGCAGGGCATGCAGCCCCCCGCTCAGCGTGCCCTGCGCGATGTGTAGCCCCTGCTGTTGCCAGTCCTGCAGCAGGCGATGGGTGGGATGCCCATGCAGAAACTTCGACAGCAACACCTCCACCCAAATGGACACGCCCAGCTTTCCGCGCGCCAGCAGTTGCGGCGGTCTGGGCGCCACCACGATGCCGGGCAGGCAGCCACAGCGACACACGGGGCGGTAGCGGTGCCGCCGGATCACGCGGCGGTAGGCCTTGACCTCGACCTCCAGGACTTCGGCATCCTGGGTTCCAGCAAACGCGGCCAACTCCAGACCGCAGCGCGGGCAACTCGCCTGCAGCGTCTGCTCCTCTACCCGTGTGGGTAGCGCCGCCTCGCGCCGCCGACCGTGGCCGCGGTGTCCGCGCTGTTGGCCGCGCGGGCGCCGCGGCCCCACCAGGGAGGGCTGCGCGCCGTTGACTGAGCGCGACTGCTCGGTCTTGGCGCCGAACACACGCTGGCGCAAGTCGCGGATCTGCGCCAGCGCCGCCTGCAGATCTCCCAACAGTTCGGCTTCGCGCACAGCCCAGCGCTCGCGCTGTGCGCGAAGCTCCTGTTCTTGCCGCGCCAGGCGTTGCACAGCGCGCGCGTGCAACGCCTGGTACGAACTGGCGCGTTGTCGCAGTTCGATGCACTCGCGCTTGCTCAACGTGACCAACTCTTGATCGAACGGAGTCGGTGCACCCGACGACTGGACCGTTGATGCCGATGTGGCGGCAGTGGGCTCGGCGGCGGCGGAGTTCATGGCCAAAGGCTGCGGCCAAAACGCGAATGTGTCCAGCACTTTGGGATACGGGCCTATCGGGAGAACGTGCTCACCGAATATTTACGAACCCGCCCCGGTCATGCTGACCAGAGACCCTGCGACAGCAACGCCGCCACGGTGCGGGTGAGTTGATCGTCCGCCAACTGGTCTGTTGGCCGCTTTGGATGCGGCAGCCAATGTCATGACCGTGTCCATTCTGGTGAAGAATGGGCCAAAGACGGCAATGACGCTGTGAGTCGCCGGGGATTTGGACGGTCGCCTCCGCTGTCGCGCTCTCGTGGACTGCCTGCCGTCCGCACCCCGGTCAAGGGCTGCCCACCAGCTCCACAGCGCCCATGATCGAAGCGGACTTCCTGTTCGTCGATGCCTGTTTCACCGCCGTCTTACGACGACGGCCAGTATCTTCCTCTGCGCAGCTCGCCGTGAAAGGTGAAGCGTTCAAAGGCCCCAGGCATCCGTTCAGCTTGCGCAGGGGTGTTCATCGACGTCGGCGGCGGGGACTCAGCTCCTGGGCGAGGAAGTCTTCGAGCGCAGCCAATGCCTCATCCCAGCTCTCCTCGGCCAGTGCTTGGCTGGAACGCTCTTGCTCACGCAGCCAGGATTTCATGAAGCGCACCTCGGCTTTGCGCGAAAGCACCGATTTCAGTTCGCCCTCGACCATCTCCAGGGCGTCGAGTTCATGTTCGATCAAAGTGTCGATCGCGCGGGGATCGAGCTTTCCAGCGGATGCGGCGAAGGGCATGTTGATCCGCAGATCCTGCTCGATCAGGGTGATCTCATCCTCCAGGTCGGCAAGCTGGGCTTTGAGAGCCCGGACATAGTCCTTGATCTGCGCGTCGGCCAGAGACGAAAGGTGGGCGGCGTCGACCATGGCGATTTCAAGTTGCAGGCCGAGCAAGGCAAGGAGGTCGCCATTTTTGTAAGACTGATTGGCGCGCTGCAGCAAGGCGGTCTTGCGCGCACGCTCTTCGGGGTCAGACTCGCGGTCAGGATGCAGCGCGCTGGCGAGTTTGCGGTAGATGATGCGCAGGGACGGGGTTTGGGCGTCTCGCGGCCGCTTCTCCACGTCGATCTGATGCCGTCGGTGAAATCCGGCGCTGTCGTCAGCCTCCGCATCGAAGCCATCGACCTCAGGCGCGTCGGCATCCTGAGCTTCAGCTTGACTGAACTCGTCGAAGCCAAACAGGTCACCCATCCCAGATTCGCGTTCCTCACGCGCCGGTGCACGCTGCCGGTTCAGGATCGCCTCGATATCCGCGTCGTGCTGAATGCTCAGGCAGGCATGCGCAAGTACCTCGATCATGGCGCGCAGGCGCTTGTGGTCAGTTTTGTTGTACCGGGGATCAGCTTGCATGACGTCCAGGGCCAGCAAGAGTTCTTTGCGCATCGCGTTGAGATTGCGCATCTTGGGGTCGATCTGCGCAGCCTGTGCCTGGGCCGCACGCTGCATCGCATCGTGCCATTGCTGAAGACGATTGCGGGCACGGTGGATCTTGCCGACCAGGGTGTTGAAAGCCTTTTGCTGTTTGCTCAGCGGCTTGCCAGAAACAGGGGGCTGCAGGGTGATCGCGGGGAAGGACATGGGAACAATCGATTATGGCTGGGTGGCGTCGGCGGTCGTTCGAGGCGGTGGGCGACTTATCCAGAGCGTTGTCGACGCTTGCGGCGAACCGAGCAAGGCGGCGGACAAAGCGGCCTGATACTACCCGATGGCCTGCATGAACCGATGCGCATGGGTCGAACGATGGAATGGCCAGAGCCGCCAACCCCGCATAACTTTCAGAAGTGGG
>NZ_NCKP01000090.1:0-5067 GCF_002282795.1 Thiomonas sp. 13-64-67 | reverse complement strand
CAAGCTCACCCCCGCCAGCCCTGCCCCTCGCGCCGGGCGCGGCCCAGGGCTTCGAGGGTTTCGAGGATGCGGGGCAGGCTTTTTTTCCAGGGGCCGCGGCCTTTGAAGCGAGGGGCGAGGGCTTCGAGGTCGAGCGGCTGGGCGCTGGCGGCGAGCAGGTCGGCCACGGCGCGCATCTGTTCGGGCAGGGTGGACGGCCAGGGCTGGGCGGGCGGCTCGGGGATGCGGGCGGCTGCGGCGGCCACGGGCTGCTCCCCCTCACCCTCCATGCCAAGCGTGGCTTGGGTGGGTGGCGCGGCGCTGGGTTGCGGGTGCTGGAACGCCGGGCGCAGCCAGCGCACGGCGCCTGCGGCTTCTTCGGCCGCGCGGGCGTGGTTGAGGGCGAGCAGGCGGGTGAGCAAGACGGTTTTGGCTGTCGAATCGCCGTCCTCGGCGGCTGTTGGCGCAGCAAGCGGCGCAGCGAGGTCGCTCCAGCCGTAGGCGGCCAGCACGGCGGCGTCGAGTTCGGCGTGCAGTTCGGCGAGCACGGCGACCAGGCCGAGTTGATGCACCGTGCGCTCTTTGGGAGTGAGGGCGCGGCCTGCGCGCAGGGCGTCGAGCACGTTGTAGAGCGCGGTGAGGCTGAGGGTGCCGGGATGCTGGGCGAGCACTTGTTTGCGGTGGGCGTCGATGGCTTCGGCGCGTTCGGCGATGCGCTGGCGCAGCGCGGGGGTGAGGCCGGTGTCGGCATCGGGGAAGGGGAAGGTTTCGAAGCAGCGGGTTTTGACGTAGACCGGACGATCTTCAAGTGTGCTTCCCTGCGCCAGCGTCCAGGTGACATGCGTGCTGCTGGACAGCACGCCGAGGTGGAAGGCGTCGTCAAGAGCGATGGCGACCAGCTTGTGATCGGGAAAAATGCCGACATCAAGAAACTGAAAAGCCCGATGCTTGGCGGTTTCAACCGTGGCGATATAGCGAGATAGTCCTACCAGAGCAGATCGGAGCAGGCTGCGCGGCTCGCCGAAGATCCACCAATCGCGTTTCAGTTTGGGCCGGTTGTTGAGATCGCGTTCGGGTTTCACTCGCTCCAGAAGCCATTGATAAGCAGCGGGGAAACGCAGACGCACCTGTTCGGCTGTCAGCCCGTAAAAATCGATGATCAGTAAGCCGCGGTTGCCCCCGGTGAGATCGCGGCCGCTGCGGTAAGCGTGAATGTGAGCATCCAATCCAGGCACACGGCCCATGCCCATGTCCACTGCCTGCTCGGAGGTCACGAGAAAGCCATCGCCCGCTCGCATGACGCCATTGCTGCTGATGTTCTGCATCGCGAGCAGCGCGGGCGCCGCCGCCAAGTTGGGGCCGACTTTGAGGTCTGCATGGATCAGCCCGGTCTGTTCGCGCAGTTGCACGGTCATTTCGCCGTATTCGCCGGGGGTCTCAGTGATGACGGTTTGCAGGCGGCCTTCGCCGGCGCCGGGTTCGGCCACGGTCATGGCGATGCGCACAGCGGCGCCGCTGGCGCTGTCCACCCAGGGGTGGTCGGGGATGGCGTAAACGAGGTGTAAATCTCCGTTGAGGGCGCTTTGCACCACGCGGCGGTTGAAGGTCTGGCGCAGGCTGTTGGTGGTGATGAAGCCGAAGCGCTGCGCTTGGCCCGCCGCCACTTTGCGCGCGGCGGCGTGCCACCAGTACATGACGAAGTCGGCGCTCTCGGGCATGTCGGGCCAGGCGGCGCGCAGGGCATCCACATAGCCCTCGCCGAGCGCTTCGCGCAGCCGCTTGTCGCCGATGAAGGGCGGGTTGCCGACGATGTAGTCGGCCTGCGGCCAGTCGGCGGGGCGGGGTTGGTCGTAGGCCCATTGCGGCACTTGGGCGGCGGGGTCCGGCACGAGTTCCAAGGTGGCGGGGTGGACGGTGTAGGTGCGGCCGTCCCAGCGGGTGCGGGGCTGGCCCTGGGCGTCGAGCAGGGGGCGCTGGGCGCTCCAGGCGAGCACGGCGTCGCGGCAGGCGATGTTGCCGTAGTCGTGCACGACGGGTTCGGCCACGGCGCGGTCGCCGCGGGTGCGGATGTGCCATTGCAGGTAGCCGATCCACAGCACGAGTTCGGCCAGCGCGGCGGCGCGGGCGTTGACTTCGAGGCCGAGAAGCTGCTGCGGGGTGACGGTTTCGCCCTCTAACGCGAGTTTGTTCTGGGTTTCGCCTAAAGCGGCAAGCTGGTTGAGCACTTCGCCTTCGAGGCGCTTGAGGTGTTCGAGGGTGACGTAGAGGAAGTTGCCGCTGCCGCAGGCGGGGTCGAGCACGCGCAGGGTGCACAGGCGGTGATGAAAGCGGCGGAGTTCGGCGCGGGCGGCGTCCATCTTGGCGTCGCGCGGGCGGCCGTCGAGTTCGGCGGCTTCGTGGGCGAGCAGCAGCGCGGCGGCCTGGGCGTCGGCCCATTCGCGGCGCAGGGGTTCCATCACGGTGGGCAGCACGAGGCGTTCGACGTAGGCGCGCGGGGTGTAGTGGGCGCCGAGGGCGTGGCGTTCGGTGGGGTCGAGCGCGCGTTCGAGCAGGGCGCCGAAGATGGCGGGCTCGACTTCGCGCCAGTTGGCGCGGGCGGCGGCGAGCAGCAGATCGACCTGCGCGCGGTTGAGCGGCAGCGAATAAGCGTCGTCGGCCGCGCCCTTGAACAGCTTGCCGTTGAAGCGCAGCACGGTCTGCGCCAGGGCGACGGAGAAGCCGCCGCGGTCCATGTCGGCCCAGAGGGCGGCGAGCATGCGCTGCAGGGTGACGGGGTCGTCGCGGTGGCGCTTGAGCAGGGTGACGAAGCCGCCTTGGTCGCCCTGCCCGCTCTGTGCACCTTGGCCACCCTGCCCGCCTTCGCCCGCGCCGGGCAGCAGGCCGACGTCTTCGGCAAACATGGAGAACAGGCAGCGGGTGAGGTAGGCGGCGACAAGCTGCGGGGCGTGGCCGCTGGCTTCGAGCGAGCGGGCGAGTTCGGCCAGTTGCGCGGCGACTTCGCGGGTGACGCGGGCGCTGGCGCGGGCGGGGTCGAGGCCGAGCGGGTCGAGCCAGATGCGGCGCAGAGTGTCGCGCACCTCGGCGCGGGCGAGGTCGGCGAGCGCGATGCGGTGGCTGCGGGGGTCGGGAAACGGGGTGTAGGTGGCGCCGCTGCGGGTGAATTCGGCGTAAAGCTCGATCACCTGGCCGACATCGACCACGAGCAGAAAGGGCGGACGGCCGCCCGCGGCGAGTTCGGCGGGTTCGAGCGCGCGGGCGTAGCCCTCCGCCTGGGCGCGGGCGCGCAGCAGGGCGTCGTCGAATCGGCGGGTGTCGGCGCTGGCGCGCAGCTTCTTGGCTTCGAGCACGAAGGCGCCGCGCCGGTAGCAGTCGATCCGGCCGGGGCTGCTGCTGCCGTCGCCGTGGCGAAAGGTGATGGGCCGCTCGAACATGTAGTCGAGCTCGGGCGTGGGGTGCGGCACGGGCACGCCGAGCAGCTCGCACAGCTCGCGCACGAAGCTCTGCGCGGTGGAGAGTTCGGAGGCGGCAACGCCGCTCCAGCGGGCGATGAAGTCGGCGGCGCGGGCGGCGTCGGGGTGTGGGACGGCGGAGGGTGACGTGGAAGGATGATCTGTCATGGCGTGGGCGGCGTTTGGCGCGATGGTAGGGCGACCGCGCGCGCTGCCCTGCGGGCCGGCGTTCGGCATGGCGATTTGCGGCAAAATGGCCGCATGCACAGCAAACTCGATCTCGCGGTCGGACACCTGAATGCGGCTGTCGGCACGGTAGTTCGCGCCGAGGATCTCGCGCGGGCGTTGCGCGAGGGCAGCGTGGTGAATTTGGCGAGCGGCCCAGAGGCGCCGCTGGTTCGCGGGCTGCTGCACAGCGTGTTCGTCGAGATCGATCCAGCGCTCATCTTGAGCTGCGCCCGCGAGGCGCAGTCAGACTGGCAGCACGCCCATCAGCTTTACACCGAATCCCTGGCAGATGGCCTGCCGCGCGTCAAGGCCTGGGAGCAACTGGTCGCGCAGCGGACATGACCTCGAACATGACTACGCACCACGACGTGTTGCGCTTCAAAACCAGCGGTTCTTGGCTTGAACTTGCCCGCATCGCGGTTGATTTGGTGACGGATGCCGAACAACACGCGGGGGTTGCCATGCACCCCAGGCTGGGCGGCGGCACCAGGCTGATGCTGGCCCTTGATCACCGGATCAGTGACGACATCGATCTGTTCATCCGCGATCCACAGTGGATCGGCTATCTCTCGCCACGGCTGAATGATCGTTTCGAATCGGTCGTGACGGGCTATGAAGAATCGGCCAGCGCGCTGAAACTGCGATGTCCGGCGGGGGAGATCGATTTCATCGTGAGCATGTCGCTGCTGGGTCTGCCCGACGAGTTCGCGCCCGAGGTGTCTTTTGCGCTTGAGCCGATAGAAGAAGTTCTCGCCAAAAAATTGTTCTATCGGGGCTGGGCATTGACGCCACGCGATCTGTTTGACTGGCGGGCGGTGACTCGTCGGCACAGCCCGACCGGGCCTATGGGCAAGCGGATGGCCGGACTTCTTTCAGGCGACCGTCTGGCGGCGATTCGGGAGGCGCTGCTGGCCATGAAGACGTCAAACGCTGCGGCGGTCGCGTGGGAGGCGATTCGCGCCCCCGACAAGCCCGCGCTGGGCGAGTCGATCGATTGGGCGCTGACCGAGACCGAGAGCTACGCGCGCGCGGCTTCTGCGTAGGCCACGGCGGTTCGGCTTGGCCTATTGTGAGCGTTCATTTGTGAGCGTTCATTCGGGAGCGTTCATTCGGGAGCGTTCATTCGGGAGCGTTCATTCGGGAGCGCCCGTTCACATCCCTTCAAGCCGCCACAGCCTGCACCGCGCTACGCGCCAGCCAGCGCTGCAGCCCGGCCAGCAGCAGGCCATAGAGCGGCAGCACGCCGAGCACGGCCATTGCCAGCTTGACCGCGTAATCCACCAGCGCGATCTCGACCCAGTGCGCGGCCATAAAGGGGTCGCTGCTGGCGTAGAAGGCGATGGAGAAGAACAGCACGCTGTCCACCAGATTGCCGAACACGCTCGACACCGAGGGCGCCAGCCACCAATGG
>NZ_NCKP01000089.1:0-9833 GCF_002282795.1 Thiomonas sp. 13-64-67 | reverse complement strand
GAGCATCCACAGCCCGCGGTCGATGCGCGGGGCCTGATCCATCACCGCTTCTTCCAGCCGGTCGGTGAAGTGATCAAGCGGGTCGGCCAGGTCGTGCTGCAGCGCCACGGCGACCACCTGCGCCGCGGGGGAATCGGCGTCATCGTCCACCTTGGCTTTGAGCTGCTTCACGTCCACATGCGCGTGGCTCTTGAGCTCGCGGATCCAGCCTTTGGCCGAAGCCAGCATGCGCGAAATCGCCCAGAAGCGCTCCACGCTGACGGCCAGCGCGATGAACAACAGCAAGGCCATGATGTAGAGAATCCCGCCCGAGGTCTGGGCCAGGTGGGTGAGGGTGTCGAGAGACATGATCAAACTCCGGGAATGGAACAAAAGCTGCACAACTTAGCCGGGGTTCGTGACACGGTCACGAACCCCGCGCTCACAGCGGCATTACTGGAACGGCACCGAGAAATTGACCATGAAACTGCGACCGGCATTGGTGTAGAACAGCGGCACGTTGCCGCCTGTGTAGCCCGCCAGGGAGTTGATCTTGGTGTTGTTGGTCAGGTTGAACAGTTGCAGGCCGATCTTGGTTCCATGAGGCAGGAAGGAGGCATCCTGCACCGTGTAGTTGACCGCAGCGTTCAGAATGGTGCTCGACGGAATCTGATAGATGCCTGCCGGGTTTCCATTGCCGTCGACGCCAATGTCACCATAGTTGGAGCCGATGTACTTGGCGATGAGCGAGGCATACCACGCGCCGCGGTTGTAGATCACCCCGGCAGCCCCAGTGGTCTTGGGCACGCCGGCCAGTTGCAGGCCATCGCTGTCTTGTTTGGCCTGGTTGTAGGCGGCGTTGCCGTACAGGCTGATACCGCTGCCGATGTAATAGGTGGCCTCCATCTCAGCGCCCCGGTATTTCACGCCGCCAGCGTTATAGAAATACTTCTGCCCTGCCACGGTGCGTGACTGAACCAGATTGGTGAAGTCGATGTTGTAGAGATCGCCGCTGAGGGTGAGGGCTTTGGATCGCCAAGTGGTGCCAACCTGATAGTTGGTGGTCTGCTCCGGCTCCACGGCGCTGGCGCCGGTTTGCGGATTGGGGATGTAGAACAGGTTTTCGTTGGGCGCCAGATAGCCTTTGGCCACCTGTGCATACGCACTCCAGTTGGGAGCAATGGCGTAGTGCAGTTCGACGGCAGGGAGCACCTTGCTCCAGGTCTGGGTGTAGTCCAGCGGTTTTTTGCTCTTTTGCTCGACTGGGGCGTTGTCGTGGCGCTGGAACCAGGCGTACTTCAGGCCGCCGCGCAGTTGCAACTGGCTGGTGAGATTCCAGTCGTACTGGATATAGGGCTGTGCGGTGGTGAAGGTACCGTTGATCAGGCGATCCACCGCTTTGCTGATGCCGTTGGGATAGGTGCCGCTGGCGTTCCAGGCCTGGTTGTCGGAAAAGTCGATTTCCGAGTTGTAGCGGTGATAGGTCTGGTAGTTCAGCCAAACTCCGTAGTGCAGGGTGCCTGGCCCGAAGGTCTGGTGCATGCGCAGCAGATCGCCCCAGTTGCGATAGTTCAGGTACATGTGCTGGCCGGGAATATTGTTGGCGCCGTTGATGGTGCCATTGGGCGTATCCGCCCCAGCAGGGAAGGTGCCGTCTGGGTTGAGGCAGTTGACTTGGCCGTAGTCGCAGCCGCCGCCGTTGGGGTCAAGGCCATTCCAGCCGCTGTGGTAGTAAGCGTAGGTGTAGAGCTTGTTGTCGATCTGCACATCGCCCACGCTGGTCTTCAAGCCGAGGTACTCGAAGTCGGTCTGGAAGTCGTCGTAGTTGTAGCCGGTATAGGCCTGACTTAGTGGGTTGCTGCTCAGACCGTAGTTCGGGCCGAACTTTTGGATCTGACCTGGCAAGGTGCTGGTGTAGGGATATTTGCTCACCGAGACATAAGGGGCGGAAGTGGCGCCGACGATGGCCGCGTTGCCGCCACTGTTGCGGTTGACCATGGAGACGAAGGTCAGCAGCGAGTTGTCGCCGACGGGTTTTTCCGCCTTGATGAACAGGTTTTTGCGTTGCGTGCTGGCGCCGCTCAGATACCCGTCACTCTTGAGTTGGCGGTAGTCGATGAAAGCGCGCATGTCGCCGTAGTTCTTCATCACCCCGGTATCGAACTCGGCTCCGAGCAGCGCGGTGCCGAAGCTGCCAAAGCTGCCATAGAGCGTGGTCTGCGGCTTGTCCAGGGGCTCTTTGGTGAGCAATGAAATGGTGCCGCCAAACGTGGCGTAGCCGATGGTGGAGGCATTGCCCGGGCCGCGATCGACAATGATTTGGCCGATGTCCTGCGGCATGAAATATTCCGCCGAGTGGTGGGTGAAGTCGTTCGAGTCGCCCACCGGAATGCCGTCCCAGGTCAGGTTGTACTGTCCGTCCTGAAATCCGCGGATCGACAGTCCCTTGCTGTTGCCCAGACCCGGGCCGTTGGGCTCGATGTCCACCACGCTGGGAGCGATGCTGACGATGTCGCTGTAGTTGGCCGTCGCGGCCTGGGTGTTTTCAATGTAGTGTTGGTTGATGATGGACTGCGGCTGCCCGGCTTTGAGCGAGCCTTGCGTAGGCGCCTGGTGCGGTGCGCTTTCCTGCTTGGCTTTTTCGCGCTCGGCGGCGGTCTGACCGTTGCCGCCTTGCGCCCCCGCCTGCACCGTGCCCAGACTCTCGGGAGAGGTCTGCGCGTGGGCTGCGGCAAACGGCATGACGAGCAGGGCGGCCAGGACGGACTGGGTGAGTCGCGATGGCTTGAAGGTGGGTCGATGGCGAGACATAACTGATTGCTCCCTTGGGCGGTGGCGGGTGGGTTGACGAAAGCTGTCATTCCATTCCTGCGACATGTCCGCGGGGTTGCAAGAACCTGTCTGAATCCTGTCCAGCCGTGCCAAAGATGTAAACAAATCTTGACACTGCGAATGCTTCGCTTCACTGCATCGACTTTTCCGTGGCCCAGCGATACCCCGCGCCATGCACGGTTTGCACACGCTGATGCAGATCATGTGGACGAAGGTGCCGACGCAGGCGAGCCACCGCGGTGTGTACGGTATCGGCGTGCGCGCGTGCGGGAATGTCCATGGCCAATCGCAGCTCTTGCGGGCTCAGGATGTCGCCCGGACGTGCGCCCAGAGCCCACAACAGCAGAAACTGCTGCGAGGGCAGACTGAGGCAATGATCCTGAATACGGAGCGTCCGGGTTTGTCCGTCGAGCTCCAGAAGGGGTTCCAGCTGGACGCGGTCTCCAGTCTGCGGTGCGAGGCGTTCACGCAGGCGAGCGAGCTGGGCGCGTATGAGCTGCGGCGGGCTGTCGATCGGCAGCAGGGCATCGGCGCCCGCGTTTAGCGCAGCCATGGCGCCGGGTGAGGCGCAGTCTGGCAAAAAGGCGATGACGCGGGACGTTTGGCCTCCGAGAGGATGTCGCAGTCGCATCAGCCAGTTGGTCAGTTCATGCACGTCCTCGCCGCTGACAGCTAGTACGGCCCAGGCATCACCGACTTTCAGCCGCCGTAGGGCCTCATCGGCATCGACAGGCTGGCTGTTCCTGTCCTGGCAGGGTGTGGGGGCTGAGGCGAATTGAAGCGATAGAACAGAATGTTTGATCGGCACGATCTGGGCAGGTGGTCCGCTGATGAGAGCCAAGTGTGCGTAACCGTTTTGACAAAAGCGTGACAGGTCGGCCCACTACCATGCGCAGCGATGAAACTCAGCACCCAAGCCAATCTCTACGCCCTCGGCGCCATTGCCCTATGGGCAACGCTCGCTACCCTGGGGGTGGCGCTTTCTCAGGTGCCGGCCTTCGCGCTGACCGGGTTGGCACTGATCATCGGCAGCGTGCCGACGTGGGGCCATTGGCGGCAGTGGCGCGTGTCTCGCGCGGCGTTGGCGTTGGGCGTGTATGGCCTGTTCGGATTCCATTTCCTGTTGTTCATCGCCTTGCGCCACGCGCCGCCGGTGCAGGCCAATCTGGTGAATTACCTCTGGCCCTTGTTCATCGTGGTGCTGGCGCCGCTGCTCTTGCCCGGGGTGCGCCTGCGGTCGGCGCATGTGCTGGCGGCCGGCCTGGGCTTTCTGGGGGCGGGGCTGGCGATTCTGGGCGGTCACTCGTTAGAGGCGGCCTGGGCCTGGGGCTACCTTCCGGCCCTGGGGTCGGCGCTGATCTGGGCTACGTTCTCGCTGGGCAGCCGCCGCATGGCGCAGTCGGGCAAAGGGTTTCCCACGGCGGCGCTGGGCTTGTTCGGCCTGATTTCGGGCCTGCTCGCGCTGGCCTGTCATGTCTGGCTGGAGCCGCCTTTGCACCTCGGCCTGCGCGATGGCTTGCTGATCGGGGTGATGGGGTTGGGGCCCCTGGGCGGCGCCTTTTTGTTGTGGGACCGGGCGCTGAAACTTGGGGATCCGCGCACCATCGGAGTGTTGAGCTACCTCACGCCTTTGGCGTCGACCCTGCTGCTGATTGCCGTGACCGGGCGCGCGCTGACGATCTGGATCGGTCTGGCAACGGTGCTGATCGTCGGCGCCGCGTTGTTGGCCGTGCGGGTGAAAGACTGAGTTTTTTCATCAGGTAGCGTGATTTTGGCGGGCCACACAGGCCGATCTCGATGCGCTCACCGCAGATCGGCAACTACAAGCAACTACCTTACGCGCAAGCTGGGGTTGCTGGGAGCCAGACAAGCCCTATACGAACTTGCCCTGATTGGCCAGGGTTTGCGCTTGCTGCAAGTCCGCGGCTCGCCAGCCCAGGGTGCGCCCCGTGGCGCTATTCAGCCAGTAGGTTTGCGGTGTGACCAATATATCGACTCGGTGTTCGGGTGGCCGGAGCGGGGTACGGCCAGTCGCACCGACATGGCGGCCGCATAAGCACCGCATCATCAACGCGGGATGCGAGTGTAGGTCAGCGTAATTCTTCGACCGCTTGCCAGGCGGCTTCAATGCTCGGCGTAACGCCATCGCCGCCGAGGGTGCGGGCCAGGTGGGGTGATGTGGGGGTGAACAGCTCGGGCCCAGTGCTGACGAACAGTCCCACCACGCAGCGCCGCGGCGAGATGGGTGAAGCCGGTATCGACGCCCACCACCAGCCGACTCTGCGCAATGACGGGCAGCATGTCGAGCAGGCTGCGGCGGTCGAGAATCTGCGCGCTGCCCGGCGGAAGCGCGGCGATGATGCGCTGCGCACGCTCCTGCTCGGCGGCGTTTCCCCAGGTCAGTTGCAGCCGCAGCCCAGCCTGCACCAAACGGGCGGATAGCGCCTGCCAGTGGTCGAGCGGCCAGAGCTTTTCCGGCTTGGAAGCGCCATGCGCGAGGAAGACGGTATCGACCTTGGCAGCGCCTGGCTCGCGGGCGTAGCGCTGATCGATCGCATAGTCCACCGGGCGGTGCAGGTCGGTGTCGAGCACGGCCTGCGCAAACACCCGCCGCCCCTCGGTGCCATGCAAGCCGACGGGGCGGGCGAAATGCACCTGGTAGGCGCGGGCGGCGAGCGGCTCGCCGCCGCAGTCTTGCGCGCGATAGCCGACGCGCAGCGCGCCACGCGCCAGACGGGAGATGATGGCGCTTTTGAGCACGCTGTGCGGGTCCCAGATCAGGTCGTAGCGCTCGGCGCGCAGAGCGCGTAGCACAGCGCGCAACTCGCGCCATGCGGCGAGGCTGCGCTGCTGCTGCACCGCCTTGAGCGGCAGGGCAAAGACCTGACGCACGGCGGGGTGCAGCCGCGGAATGTCGGCGAAGCGGGCATCGACCGCCCAATCGATTTCGATGCCGGGCCAGCGTGCGGCGATGTCGGAAACGGCGGGCAGGGTCTGCACCTGATCGCCCATGGCGGACAACTGCACCAGCAGCATGCGCTGCGGGGCTGACGGCAGGGCGCCCTGACCCCACCGCAGTGGGAGCTGCGCTCGCGTCATGCGGCGGGCAGCAAGGCTTTGCCCATCAGGTCTTCGAGCACCTTGAGCGGCGCGGTGTGCGGATAGAGCTGGTGCCGAGGTTCGAGGTAGAAGGTTTGCTCCATCATGTATTGCCCGCCCATGACGGCGTGCAGCACCTGATCGGAAAACACCACCCAGGTCGTGCCCGGCGCGAAGTCCACACTGCGCTGCGGCGCGTCTTTCTGATAGGCCAGATCGGCCTTCATTTTGTCGTGCAACTGCAGCATGTAGTGGTCGTAGTCGGTGCGGTGCGATTTGGTGATTTTGAGCGCGCGCAACACCGCCGCCGAGCCGGGCACGGGGGGGGTGAGCCGCGGTGCAAAACGCTGCAGAAATTCGGGGAAGGGCTCGCCCACCCGCCACTGACGCGGCCGCCCTTCGGGATTGAGATTGGTGAATACGCGCAGCAGCCGCACGCCATGAATCGGGTTGGAGGGGAAGGCATCGACGTGCAGCCGGGTATCGTCTTTGCGCCAGCTCGTCTCGCGGCCCTCGACCTGAATTGGGCGATACGAGGCCTTGGCCGCGCGCAGCTTGCCCCGATAGTGCGGAAACAGCCGGTCGACCAGGGACTGGGCCTGATGGGAGAATCGCTGAATCATGTCGCGCAATTCGGCCTGGTCTTGCGGGCTGCCCGACGCGCCGCGAATGCTGCCGTCATCGCGCAGGCTGATATTTTTGGCTTTGCCGTCGCTGATGGACGGGGTGAGAAAGCGGCGCTCGCTTGCGCTCAGTTCGAAGTGCAGCTGCGGGAAGCACAGCACATGGCCGCCTTCGAGCAGATGCTCCACCCCGGCGGTGGGAGCGCGCTCGGTAGGGCTGGCATCCCAGGCGGTATCGGGAAAGTTGCGGATGGTGTCGTCGAGTGCGGCCATATGACCTCCTGCAAAAAATAGACTGCCTACGGTGCACAGAATAGGGTGCTCAGTGATTGTCCGCCTTGATGCCCGACAGCCGGTCCATGAGCGCAAACATCACGCCGGAGAACACCAGCACCAGGTGGATGGCGATGGCCCACGCCATGTCGTCACGGCTGGCTTGGCGCACATTGATGAAATATTTGAGCAGTTCGACCCCCGAGATCGCCACGATGGAGCCGATGAGTTTGAGCTTCAGATCGGAAAAGGTGACGTGGCCCATCCAGCTGGGGCGGTCTTCGTGGTCGCCGGTGTCGATCTTGGAGACGAAGTTCTCGTAGCCGGCAAAAATGATGATGATCAGCAGATTGGCCACCAGGGCGATGTCCACCAGAGACAGAATGGCCAGCATGGCCTCGCCGCCCGTGCCGGAAAACACCACGGACACCGCGCCGACGAAGGTTTTGACAAACTTCACCAGCAGCAAAACGATGCCCAGAACCAGGCCGATATAGAACGGCGCCAGCAGCCAGCGGCTGCCGAAAATCAGAACTTCCAGAGTATGTTCGACGCGTTTCATGAGGGCTTTGCGACAAGGAGAGGCGGAGATGCGCGCGACTGTAACGAGGCTGCGTTACCGCACCCGCATGCCGGGCTGCGCTCCCGTATGCGGTTCGAGAATGTAGAGGCCGGGCTGCGCCTTTTCGTCGGCGGCGCTGGCGGCCAGCACCATGCCTTCGCTCAGGCCGAACTTCATTTTGCGCGGCGCGAGGTTGGCCACCAGTACGGTGAGCTTGCCGATCAGGTCTTCAGGTTTGTAGGCGCTGGAGATGCCGGAGAACACATTGCGGGTGCGCGGCTGGCCGTCGGGCGTGGTTTCGCCCACGTCGAGGGTCAGGCGCAGCAGCTTGGTCGAGCCTTCCACGGCTTCGGCATGGGCGATGCGAGCGATGCGCAGATCGATCTTGGCGAAGTCGTCGATGGTGATGAAGGGGTCTTGCGTGGCGTCGGCAGTCGGTGCTGTGGGCGTCATGGCTTGGGCGGCGGGCTTGGCAACAGGCTTGGCAACAGGTTTGGCAGCGACTGGCGCTGCGGGCGGATCGGTCTCGAACAGGGCGTCGAGGCGCTTGGGGTCGATGCGGTGCATCAGGTGCTGATAGGGTGCGGCGTGTTGCGGCAGTTCGGTGGCGTCGCTCCAGACGAAATCGCGCTCCAGCCCGAACAGCTCGCGCGCCACGCGAGCGGTGAGCGCGGGCAGCACCGGGCTGAGCATGACCGACAGCAGCCAGAACCCGGCCAAGGCCTGCGAGCAGGCGTCTTGCAGTTCGGCGCGGCGGGCTTCGTCTTTCGCCAGAATCCAGGGCTGGGCGGCGTCGAACGCGGTGTTGATGCGGTCGGCGTAGGCCATGATTTCGCGCAGCGCACGGGCGTATTCGCGCGCTTCGAAAGCAGCGGCCACGTCGTCGGCCAGCGCCTGGGCGGCGTCGCGCAAATCGCCGGTGTTGTGGGCATAACCCAGCTTGCCGTCGAAGTATTGGCTGATGAATTTGGCGGCGCGGCTGGCGATGTTGACGTATTTGCCGATCAGGTCGCTGTTGACCCGGGCGACGAAATCTTCCGGCGTGAAGTCCACGTCTTCCACCCGCGCGGTCAGCTTGGCGGCGAGGTAATAGCGCAGCCACTCGGGGTTGAGGCCGATGTCGAGGTATTTCAGCGGCGAGATGCCGGTGCCCCGGCTTTTGCTCATCTTCTCGCCGCCGACGGTGACAAAACCGTGCACATTGATCTGGCTGGGCGTCTTGCGGCCCGAGAAGTGCAGCATGGCCGGCCAGAACAGGGTGTGGAAATAGACGATGTCCTTGCCGATGAAATGCACCTGCTCCACCGCCGGATCGGCGACGAAGGCGTCGAAACTCTGCGCGGTGCGCGAAGGCGCGTGCCAGTGCTGCGCGGCCTGCCCCTTGTCGAAATGGTTTTTCAGGCTGGCGAGGTAGCCGATGGGGGCGTCGAGCCAGACGTAGAAGTATTTGCCCGGCGCGTCCGGAATTTCGATGCCGAAGTAGGGCGCGTCGCGCGAGATGTCCCAGTCGGCCAGGCCGCCGTGGCCGTTTTCGTCGGTGGTGAACCATTCACGCACCTTGTTGAGCACTTCGGTTTGCAGATGCGGCTGACCGTGGGCGTTGGCGGCCTGCGTCCAGTCGCGCAGATAGTCGGCGCAGCGGTCGGACGAGAGCTGAAAGAAGTAGTGCTCGCTCTTACGCAGCTCCGGCGTGGCGCCGGATAGTGTGGAATAGGGATGCTTGAGCTCGGTGGGCGCGTACACCGCCCCGCACACCTCGCAGGCGTCGCCGTACTGATCGGCCGCGCCGCACTTGGGGCACTGACCCTTGATGTAGCGGTCGGGCAGGAACATGCCTTTGACCGGATCGAAGAACTGCTCGATGTCGCGCATCGCAATCAGGCCGTTCTTGCGCAGCGCGCGGTAGATGTCCTGCGCGAGTTGATGGTTTTCCGGCGCGTCGGTGTTGTGCCAGTTGTCGAAGCGGATGTGAAAGCCGTCGAGGTATTGCGCCCGCCCGGCGGCGATGTCGGCGACGAACTGCTGCGGCGTCTTGCCGGCCTTGTCGGCGGCGATCATGATGGGCGCGCCGTGGGCGTCGTCGGCACCGACGAAGTGCACCTCGTGGCCCTGCATGCGCTGGAAGCGCACCCAGGTGTCGGCCTGGATGTATTCCATGATGTGGCCGATGTGGAACGGGCCGTTGGCGTAAGGCAGGGCGGTGGTGACGAAGAATCGGCGCTTGGAAGTCATGGTGAACGGGGTGGAATGCGCCCGGCCGGGAGCGCCGGGGCGTGCGGGCGTTGCCGCGCAAACAGTCATTTTAGGTGGCGACGGGCGAAAGGATCTGGCGCGACAACCGGGCGATCGTGCGCCCTTCCGCTTCGACCTCGCGCAGGCGGCGCTCGATCGGGGTGTCGATGGCGCCGGTTTCGGCCGCTTCGATGCACGTCGCCTGCCCGTCTAGACCGAGACAGCCTTGCAAC
>NZ_NCKP01000088.1:0-11087 GCF_002282795.1 Thiomonas sp. 13-64-67 | reverse complement strand
GACGCCGGGGTCGGTCTGCCCATCGGCTACGGCGATGCCCAGATCGCTGCACGCTTGCACATCCACATGCGGGCCGATCCGGCCGGTCTGCACCACGAGTTGCAGCTTGGGGCACTTTTCCAGCAATTGCCTCGACAGCACGGTGCGGTCGCGAATCAGCACCAGCGCCTGGGTGTCGCGCAGGCGCACGCTGAGCTGACCTACGCCTTTGACGGTGTTATTGAATATCTTGAGGTCGTGACCGTCGAGCTGCTGCGCGCAATCGAGCTTGCGCACTGCATCCTGATAGTCGTCGAGCACGGTGATCTGCATGGTTATCCGTCCGATGAAACACCAGAGCCGATCAGTGTAGGCCCTTGGAACAGCGCGGAAGAAAGGCGCCGCAGCGGGCGGATCGGTAATGCCCCGAATAGGAGTTTCCCGATTTTGTTGCGCCGCAGCTTGCTTCTGTCGTCAGTCACAGAATATAAGCTGGTCTTGATATATGCCTGTCTGCCGTCCGATGATTCGAACGAGGCGGCTGGGTGAGACGACATGGAGGCCGAAATGGATGTCAAAGGGAAATGGCTACTGCCGACCAGCCCGCAGAAAACTTGGGAGGCGCTCAACAGCCCGGAAGTGCTTAAAGCCTGCATTCCAGGTTGCGAATCGATCACCGACACCGGTTCGGGACATTTCGAGATCGTGCAAGTGCTGGCGGTCGCCGGGTTCAAGACGCGCTTCAGCAGCACGCTCACGCTGGAAGACCCCAACCCGCCGCACAGCTACGTGCTGCGCTTCGAGGGCAACGCGGGGAGCGCCGGTTTTGGCCTGGGCCGCGCCCTGGTCGCGTTGCAGCCCACGGCAGACGGCGGCACGCAGATGAACTACCAGGCTACCGCCGAGGTGGGCGGCGCCATCGGCCAGCTGGGCAAGGGCACGGTGGACAGCACGGCGCAGAGTCTGGCGGAGACCTTTTTCTCCCGCTTCGATCAGGTCATGCGCGGGCAACTGCCGGTGGACGACGGCGCCGGTGCCCTCGACCGACTGTGGGGCATGATGCCTCCCTGGGGATGGGCGATTTCCACCCTGGTGCTGGTGTTTATCGTGTACTGGGGGCTGCACGGCACTTGGTGATGTGCCCTTGCTGACAATCGTTGCCGGTTGCTGCCGATTGCTGCCACCGAGGCGGCCGCTGTTTATTCAGCCTAGTGCACGAAGCGGCCGCGGCGGGTGGCTTCGACGATGTTTTCGGCGCGCAGCTTGGCGAGTTGTTGTGACAAAGCGGCCTGGCGCATGCCGACCTCGTGTTCGAGTTCGCGCACGCAACGCTCGCCATCCATCAGCAGGCAGAGAATGGCCAGACGCTCGCGGTGCGCCAGCGCCTTGAGAATGCGCACGACATCTCCGCCGGCCATGCGCTCCAGGCGGGCAAGCCGATGCATCGGCGTCGGCAGGATGAGGTTCGGCGCTGTCTGGGGGGGCAGTTCGGCGATATTCATGATTTGGAGTCTATGAATATCGAATTGCAAGGTTTTGATGCAACACAAGAAAGTGGCGCTTCTGCGGGCTTCGTGTGAGCTTTGGGGGGTTAATCGCGCTGATACGCGTGGTTTGAGATGCTTCACCTCTGTGAGCGAGCGGATGCGGGCCGAATTGGGTAAGCTGCTCTGCTTTGCCCACCGTTGCAGCAAGCAAGCCGATGCCACACATGCTCCGTCATCCTCCTGTTCGTCTGGCCTTGCTGCTGTGGGGGATCGCGGCGGCGGCTTATATGGTGGGGTTTTTCCTGCGGGTCACGCCGGGCGTGCTCAACGTCGATTTGATGCGCGACTTCCATCTGAACGCCGCGCAGCTGGGCAATCTGGCGTCGTTTTACTTCTACTTTTACGCGGCCTCGCAAATTCCGACGGGCATCGCCAACGATCGTTTCGGCCCGAAAATTCTCATCGTGGTCGGGCAGGCGGTGACCGGGGTCGGCGCGCTGCTGTTTGCGGTGGCGGGCAGCTTTGAGTCGGCGGCCGTGGCTCGGGCCCTGATCGGCCTGGGGCATGGCGTGGCCTGGGTGTCGTTGCTGGAGCTTTCCGCCGCGTGGTTTGCACCGCGGGTGTTCGGCACCATGTCGGGTTTATCGCTTGCCCTGGGCACGCTGGGCGCGGTGCTGGCGCAAGCGCCTTTGTTGATTTTGTCGCACAGTTTTGGCTGGCGCTGGGTACTTGGCGCGGTGGGCGTGCTGTGCCTGGGTTTGTCGCTGCTGGCCTTGCTGCGCATTCGCAACCGGCCGGAGGACATGGGGTTCGACGGCTATCTGCCTGCGCGCAAGGCGCAGACGCTGGGAGAGGTCGGGCGGGGTCTGGGCGAAGTCTGGCGCTATCGCAATACCGCTTTGCTGTTCATCGCGCCCGGCGGGGTTTGCGGCGCGTTTTTGACGTTCACCACGCTTTGGGGGATGCCGTTTCTGGTGCAGCAGCGGCAGATGTCGGCAGGGCGGGCTTCGTGGGTGGTGGCGGCGATGCTGGTGGCGTTTTCGTTGGGCGGGGTGCTGTGGGGGCGGGTTTCTGACCGGCTGCGTCGGCGCAAATTGCCCTATCTGCTCGGCGGGGTGATGATGCTGGCGGGCTTTGGCCTGCTGGTGGCCTGGCCGCAGGCGCCCTGGAGCTTGTTGTTGCTGGCGTTGCTGCTGAGTTCGGTGGGTTCAGGCGGCATGGTGGTGGGTTTCGCCTGGGCCAAGGAATCAGTGCCGCAGCGGCTGGCGGGTACCGCATCGGGCGTGCACAACACGGGGGTGATGGTGGGCGCGCTGGTGCAGTTGCCTTTGCTGGGCTGGGTGCTCGATCGGTTCTGGACGGGGCAGCAGGCGGGCGGTGCGCGGCTGTATGACGGCACGGCATTTCAGGCGGCCAATGGTGTGCTGCTGGCCTGGATTGCCTTGTCGGTGCTGTGCGTGCTGCTGGCGCGCGAAACTCACGCCCGACCTTATGCCGTGGCGGTGGCCCCGGGCTGAACCCCGCCTGGGGCGCTCATTCAATGCGCATGCAAAGACTGCCGCGAGAGGGCGGAATAGCGGTCGAGAAAATCGTCGATTTCTTCGCTGCTGGGCTCTTGGGCGATGAGTTGCTGCACGCTGGCGCGAAACCCTTCGGCTGCGCGGCCGCCCAGAAAAATTTCCTTGCGGGCGAATTTGTCGACGATTTCATACCCGCCGCGAGAGAGGTCGGTTTCGTGGTCGGTTCGAGACTCCTGCGCGCCCGACCAGTCGAGCTGCAGGACACAAAAGGCGTCTGAGTCATAGATCATGGTTTGCATGGTGGTTCTCCGCTGGTTGATGAGGAGATGTGGACATCGAAGCAAAAAACAAGCCCGACAAAAACGCGCAACTTTGTTAAATGCACAACGCCCGGCGATGGGCTTGCGTTGACCGCCGGTTTGTCCATCCGGGTCTGCGCGGAGGATTGCCAGCACGCATCGCAAATCTGTGTTGACTGTCATCGCTCACCTGCAACAAGACGTAAGAATTACCGCGATTCGCTTGCTCGCCTTGCAGAGCGCTCATAGGCTTGCGGCGCTGCACAAACCAGACTTCGCAACGGACGGATTACTGGCGTGTGCGGGGATTTCACTGTTCACATCGCACATCGAGAGGCCCGGAGCGCGCACAGCGAGCTATCGGGCGGGAGACAAGCATGTTTCATCAAATTCTGAGCCCGGTGGGCGGCGCTTTGCTGCCCTCGTTTTTGGTGGCGGCCATTCCGATTGCCATCGTGCTGTTGATGCTGGGTGTGCTGCGGCGACCGGCATGGCAGGCGTCTGCGGTGGGCTTGGTCGCGGGACTGATCATTGCGGTCGGCGTTTGGCAGTTGCCGCTGGGGCTCGCGTTCAATGCCGTGGCGCTCGGCGTGGTGTTTGCCTTGCTGCCGGTGATGTGGATCGTGTATGGCGCGTTGGTGCTCTACAACGTGGCGGTCAAGTCGGGCCGGTTTGAAATGTTTCGCCTGTGGATGCTGGAGCATCTGCCCAACGACCGTCGGCTGGTGTTGCTGGTAGTGGCGTTTTCCTTCGGTTGTCTGCTCGAAGGGATAGCGGGCTTTGGCACCCCGGTGGCGATTACCAGTGCCTTGCTCATCGGCCTGGGCTTCCCGGCGCTGGAGGCGCTGACCTTCACCCTGATTTTCAACACGGCGCCGGTGGCGTTTGGCGCGTTGGGCGTGCCGCTGACGGTGTTGGGCGCGGTAACGAGCATGCCATCAGAGCCGCTGGCGGCGATGGTGGGGCGACAGCTGCCGTTTTTTGCCTTTCTGTTGCCGTTTTATGTCATTGCGATTTACGGAGGGCTGAGGTCGATCCGCGCCTTGTGGCCCGCTTTGCTGGTGGCCGGCGGCAGCTTTGCGCTGGCGCAGTTCGTCTCATCGAACTTCATCAGTTATCAGCTGACCGATGTGCTGGCTTCGATGTTCTCGCTGATTCTGACGGTTGGTTTTCTCAAAATCTGGAGCCCGGCGCCCGACCCGGAATTCGCTATTGCCCGCCCAGTGCGCGCGCCGAATGAAGCGCGCGTGGGCTATGGTGGCTGGCTGCCCTGGGTGGTCATTACCGTGGTGGTGATTTTCTGGGTCTATGCCAAGATTTTTGCGTTTGGCGAGATCAAGGTGCTCTGGCCGGGCCTGGACAAACAGGTGTTCATCACGCTTTACAACAAGCCGTACGTGGCCTTGTGGGACTTCCAGCCTTTGGGCACGGGCACGGCCATTTTGTTGTCTGCGGTGATCACGGCGGTGCTGGTGCGGCTGCCGGTGGGGGAGTTTTTTGCGGCGATGCGCGATGCCTGGGTGCAGGTGCGGATTGCGGTGCTCACGGTGTGCATGATCGTCGGCCTGGCCTTTTTGCTTAACTATTCCGGCATGAGTTACACGCTTGGGCTGGGAGTAGCCGGTGTCGGCGCGCTATTTCCGCTGGTATCGGCCTTTCTCGGCTGGGTGGCGGTGTTCCTGTCGGGCAGCGACACATCGGGCAATGCGCTGTTCGGCAATCTGCAGGTGGTTGCCGCGCGGCAGCTGGGCTTCGATCCCGTGCTGATGGCGGCGACCAATTCGTCCGGCGGGGTGATGGGCAAGATGATTTCGCCGCAGAACATCGCCACGGGCGTTTCGACTACGGCGCTCAAGGGCAAGGAGGGCGTGGTGTTCGCCCGCACCTTCAAGCACAGCGTGTTTCTCACCTTGCTGCTGGGCATCCTGGTGTATCTGCAGCAGCATGTGCTGACCTGGATGATTCCGGTGTTGCCGCCGCATTGATTCGTTCTCTTTTCCCCGCCGCACACGCCGCGCTCTGCGCGGCGTTTTTCATGGCTTGGCCGATTCTGGGGCCGCCGCGCCGGCTTGTTCGGCGTGGTCGAGAGTGAAAAGCAGATAGCTATCAGCGGAATGTTGCAAGCGGATTTGCACGGGCAGGTTTTGCAGCTGCGGCGACAGCCAGATTTGCGCGCCGAGTTCGTTGGCCTGCGTGGCCTGCCGCACGATATGCCAGCAGGGCAGTGATCCGATCGGGGTATCCACGAAATCCATGCCGGCGATGGTGAAGGCCCAGTCCGCCATGCCGCTGGGTCGGGCCACGGCGAAGCTGAGCGTGGCGCCGGGGTGGAAGTCGTCGGGAGCGACGCTGAGGCGGTTGGCGAGTTGCAGAAACAAGCTGGCGCTGTCTTGCACATGAGGCGGCAGGGGCAGCACTGCGGGGCTGGCGCTGAAGTGCAGGGTGTTGTCGCCGCGGTCGAAACGCACGGATTTCTCGCGGGTGAACACGCGCTCGGTGTACTCCGAGGGCGCGAGCCAGTCGCCCTCGATGCGGCCGGTGCTGCGGTAGGAAAAACCGATCAGCGCGCTGCCGGAGAGGCGGGCCTCGTAGTGGTCGCCATCGACCGTCCAGACCAATGCGCCGCTGCCGTGCAGGTGGCCGCGCCAGTAGCCGGTGATGGTGTAGGACAGCCGGGTGGAGGGTGGCCAGGGATGCGGGGCCGCGGCTGAGGCCGGTGCACTGGCCGTGGGGGCCGGGCTGGATTCGGTGGGGATGGGACGCGCGGGCTGGCTGACTTGGTCTGCTGGCGCCAGGTCACCCAGGCTGGTCGCGGCGGCCAGAAGCGGCGCCGATGTGGGCGGCGGTGGCGCGCTGAGGGCTTCCACCGGGACCGGGGCTGCCTGAGCAGGGGAGGCGACGGTTTCGGCTGGGCGGGGGCGGACGATGTCGGCTGCGGGCTTGGGAGCAGGCATGGGTGCAGCCTGTAGCGCCTGTGGCCGTTTCGCCTTGGTGGGTGGGTTTGAGAAGCTGGGTGTAGATCGGCTCGGGCAGTTTGCCAGCGGCCAGTGGGCGGAAAGCGGCGCCGAGCCAATCGAGCGCGGCCAGATGCAGGGCGACCACCCCCAGCGCGAGCAGCGCGATGGTGCGCCAGCCCGGCCACCCGCGGGTACGCCGATCGGTCGTCATGGCCGGGGCCTCGTGGCGAACCAACGGCGTGCGGCGACGCGACTTGAGCGGGGGAACATGTCCGCTATTTTGCCGTTCGCTTGGGGGTGCTTGCAGGGCGGATGCGGGTTCTCGCTTGGCAGCGCCGCGCGTATGCTGCACCCATCCCCCGCACAACGCATGAGGAGGCCGTCATGGCGCAAATTCCCGAGTTCAAGGATTTCATTCCCGGCATGGAGTTTTTTCAGACCCTGCTCAAAGGCGCGGGCATGCCTTCGCAGTTTGCCAACTGGGTGGCGCCGACCCTCGATGTGGAAGAGATCGAGCAGAAGATCACTGACCTCAAGGCCGTGCTGAGCTGGCTGGAAACCAATGCGCGCATGACGCAAAACATGATTCAGGCGCTAGAGGTGCAGCGCATGACCTTGCGGGCGCTCAAGACCATGAATGTGGATATGCAGGACTTCGCCAAGGGCATGGTGGCCGAGCCGCCACCGGCGCCCGCCGCCGTGCAGCCCACGGAAGCGCCGCAAGCCGAGCCGGCTAAGTCCGCCGAGCCGCCGCAGGCCGCAGCGGGTGCATCGCCGCTGTTCGACCCGATGCAGTGGTGGAATGCGATGACCCAGCAGTTCACCGAGTTGGCGAGCCAAGCGTTGCAGGACGGCGGGACAACGCCTGCGGGTTCCGCCGTGCCGGTGAACTCACCTAAACCTGGGGCGAAGAAAGCGGCGGCGAAAAAACCGGCTGCAAAGACTGTGGGCCGTGTGGCTCGAAAAACGCCCGCCCGGCCCGCATCGCCTGCGGCCAAAAGCGGCAAGGCGGCAGTCAAGGCAGCAAGCAAAGCGACCGGCAAAGCGTCGCGTTGAGTCGCAGGCCGATTCGGAGGGGCGCGACTTATGCGCCGACTTATGCGCCCACCCAGCGCACCAGTTCTTGCGCCGGCATGACGCCGGACTGGCGTTTGACTTCCTGCCCGCCGCGGTAAAGCGCCAGGGTGGGAATGCTGCGAATGCGGCTGCGCACCGACACCTGCGGATTGGCGTCGGTGTCCACCTTGGCCAGCACCGCCCGGCCTTGAAGCTGGATGGCCGCCTGGGCGAACTGCGGCGCCATCATCTTGCACGGGCCACACCACTCCGCCCAGAAGTCCACCAGCACGGGCAGCTCGCTTTTGGCGATGAAGCGCTCGAAGTTGGCATCGGTCAGGGTGACGGGGGCGGCCGGGAGGATTTCCTGACCGCATTGCCCGCAGACCGGCGCGTCCTTCAGGCGGTCGTCGGGAACGCGGTTGAGCGTGGCGCAGTGGGGGCAGACGATGAGCATGGCGGTTGTTCCAAATGGCGATACCGCGAATATGCGGCAAGGCCAGACGGTTTTCAACCCAGAGGTTCAGAGAACCCCGCCGGGCCGCCCCAAGGGGTTCTCGCCCCCCTGGGGGGAGAGCCGAGCGCAGCGAGGCTTTCGGGGGGTGCTGGTCAGAGAACCCCGTCGGGCCGCCCCAAGGGGTTCTTGCCCCCCTGGGGGGAGAGCCGAGCGCAGCGAGGCTTTCGGGGGGTATTGATCAAAGCCGCGAACGGGCAAACACGCTGCGGTGTCGCTGCGCGCGGAACTGCCAGACCAGCAGGGCAAAGCCGACTACCGGCAGGAGCAGATCACCGGGCCGGAACACGCTGACCGCGCCCGCCGGTGTGCCCAGCAGTGCACCGACGATCCAGACCGTGGGCCCGAGCAGCGCGGCCAGCCGCATGCCGATGCCGCCCCAGGCGCTGGCCACGCCTACCGCGGCAAACCCTGCGGCCGCCAGGCCGATCTGAAAACCGGCCGGGTCTGGGGTGGTGTGCGGCAGCAGATGCTGCAGGCTTACGCCCAGAAAACCCACGCCGACGGCGCACAGCAAAAACCAGCGCAGCAGCACTTGCGCCACTCGCAGATCATGCCGCGCGCGTTTGCTGGTGAGCAAGGCCAGCGCTCCGAGCACGAGGCCGATCACGATCAGGGTGAAGGTGCGGTAGTGCAGCGCCTGTTGCGCAAACAGCGGCCAGAATGCGCTCATGCCGTCTCCTTTTTTGCTTCAGTGCGCCGCGTCCGACTCTGAGCGGTCTTCTATGCCCACGTCGAGCGCCACCAGGAACCGCGACACCATGTTGTACGTGGCGACCACGCCGACGAGCTCGACCACTTGCTTGGGCGACAGCAAGGCGCGGACGGCGGCGAAATGCGCTTCGCTCACCCGCACGCGCCGGGTCATGTCGTAGGTGAGCGCCAGCACTGCGCGCTCGCGGGGGGAGAACGCCAGCCGGTTTTCCACCGCCGCAGGAATGTCGTGCAGCAGCGCGAGTTGCTCGGCGCAGCCGCCGGCGGCCAGAAACAGCGGGGCGTGATGCATGAATTCATACTCGGCCCCATTGAGTCGCGCCACGACGCAAATGGCGAGTTCGCGCAAATCGGCTTCGAGCTCCAGCTCCCCACGCACCGCGCCCAGCAGGCCATTCCAGCCGCGCGCGAATGCGGGGCTGTGCAGCAGCATGCGGTCGAGGTTGAGCAGTTCTCCGCCGCGCCGCTGGCGTATGGCGGCCACCAGTTCTTCGGGCTCGGCGTGGTGTTGCGGTAAGTAGGCGATGCGCGGCATGATGGAAACATAAAGAAAATGGAATGGCTGGACTGTAGCCCCGCTTGGGCGCTGAGGCCAGCGGCTTCAGCGCGCCAGTGCGGCGAGTTGCCTGAGGCCGTCTATGGCGCGCACGCCGTACCAGCTGGCCCATTCGCCGGGGATGCCGCGCACGGCCGGGTGCAAGCCGCGTGCGGCGAGCAGGCTGCGCACTTCGGCCGCATGCCGGGCGCCGAAGCGATAGGGCTCGCTGGACAGCAGCACCTCGTCCACCGCGCCGAGCCAGTCTGCCGACCAGTCGAACACCGGATAACGGCTGCGGCCGGGCTGATGCAGACCATCACCGCCCAGCACCTCGGGCAGGGTGTGCCAGCGCACGGCGGCGAGGCTTTGGCTGATGTAGGTGTCGCGCGCCACGGTCATCCACGGATCGCGCCAGATGAGGTAGAGCACCTTGCGCGGCGCGCCGGGGCGGGTTTGCACGTCTTCCAGTACGGCCTGCAACTGCTGGCGCAGTGCGGCGACGCGCTCGGTCACGCCGGGCAGGCTGCCGAAGGCCGCGCCGAGCTGGTCGAACAGGCTCAGATTGTCTTGCGGGGCTTGCGGATGGGTGACGATGATGTGGGGCACGAAGGTGCGCAGCGCATCCACGGTTTCGCGGGTGTTTTCGTCGATGTTGACTAGCACATGGGTGGGCTGCAGCGCGCGCAGGGCGTCGAGGTGGACGTCTTTGGTGCCGCCGACCTTGGGAATGGCGCGCACCTCGGCGCGGGGATGCACGCAGAACCCGGTGCGGGCCACGAGGTGCTGCCGCAGCCCGAGGGCGAACAGGGTTTCGGTCAGGCTGGGAACGAGGCTGGCGATGCGCGCCTGGGCGTCGGCTGCGGCAATCGGCTGGCCGAGGGCGTCGCAGACGGGCACAGCGGGCATGGCGGGCGCCGGGCTCAGATGGTGTGAGGTTCAGCAGCGCCGGGGCGGGCGAGCTGCCCCAGGCTTTCGAAAATCAGCCGACGCGGGGCGATGCGCCAGCCGAGCTGCTGCTCGATGGCGATGACGGCGCGCATGGCCAGCAGCGAGTGCCCGCCCAGATCGAAGAAGTTATCGGTGAGTTGCACCCGCTCGACGCCGAGCAGCTCGCGCCAGATGGCGGCGATCTGCTGCTCTTGCGGTGTGGACGGCAGGCGTGCGGCTTGGCGCGTGTGCGCCGCCGGAGCGGCGGTTTGGGGGGCGGGCAGGGCGGCGCGGTCGAGCTTGCCGTTGGGCAGCAGGGGCAAGGCGTCGAGCGGCACGAGGTGCTGCGGCACCATGTAGTCGGGCAGGCGCGCGCGCAGGGCCTGGCGCAGATCGGCCGGGTTGGGCGCGGCGCCCGGTTTCGCCACGAGGTAGGCGACGAGGCGCACGTCTTCCAGGGTGGGGGCGTAGGTGGTGAGCACGCAGGTGGCCACGCCGGCTTGCTCGCGCAGCGCGGCTTCGATTTCGCCCAGTTCGATGCGAAAGCCGCGAATCTTGACCTGATGATCAAGGCGGCCGAGGTGTTCGAGTCGGCCGTCGTGCCGCCAGCGGCCGAGATCGCCGGTTTTGTACAGACGGGCCTGGGGATCGGCGCTGAACGGATCGGGGATGAAGCGCTCGGCGGTGAGTTCGGGCCGCTGGAAATAGCCCAGCGAAACGCCGGCGCCGCCGATGTGGATTTCGCCCGGCGTGCCGATGGGGCAGAGCTGGCCCTGCGGATCGAGTATCCAGACCTGGGTGTTGGCGATGGGGCGGCCGATCACGATGGGCTGCCCCGGCTGCACCCGCCAGCAGGTGGACCAGACGGTGGTTTCGGTCGGACCGTACAGGTTCCATACTTCGGCGCAGGCGGCGAGCAGACGCGGCGCCAGATCGGCGGGCAGGGTTTCGCCGCCGATGAAGGCGCGAAGTCTGGGGGGACGGGAGGGGTCGGGGCTGCCGGGCCAGCCGACGTCGAGCAGCATGCGCCAGGTCGAGGGCGTGGCCTGCAGCACCGTGGCCTGGCTGGTTTGCAGCAGGTCGCGCAGGGCAAAGG
>NZ_NCKP01000011.1:0-32037 GCF_002282795.1 Thiomonas sp. 13-64-67 | reverse complement strand
TCGGTCTTGGGCTGCAGGCGGGAGATGGGCGTTCATTGCCGTCAAGCCCGGGCAGTTTCCGCCTGGAATTGATGAATTGACGTATTTGCGCGCCGTGGCTCCGCTCGAAGACGTGGCGCCTGAGGCGGCACGCACCGCTTACGAGGCGGCGCTCAAGCGCTGGCCCAAGGCGTGGATTGCCATGATGGGACTGGGCAATCTGGCTTATGCGCGCAAGGACTATCCGCGGGCTGCGATTCATTTCGCCGAGGCAGCAAGAGCGAACCCCTCTGACGGCGATCCGATGAACAACCTCGCGCAGGCCTTGCTCGCTGCGGGAGACTGGAAGGCAGCGCAGGGGGCGATCGAGGTCGCGTTGCGCCTCGGCCAGCCGCACCCCGAGGCGTATCGCAGCACGGCGGCTGAAATCGCCAAGGCGCGCGCCGCGGCCCTGGACCCTACCCAGGCGCCGTGAATCGGCGGCGGCCTGAGCGGTATTACCAGCTCGGTCCGCTCGTCAATCCGCTTTCGCGGTTTGGCTTTGCCCTTGGCTGGCGTAGTAGCGCGCAATGAGCAAGGTATCGGCGTCGCTCAGGCGCTGGCTGAACTGGCTCATGCCTTTGTACACATCGTTCTGACGCTCGCCGTTGTGATACAGACGCATGGTGCGGATGAAGTAGTCGGTCGTCTGACCCGCGATGGCAGGCGTCGTGCCCTTGCCTTCGCCGTGCAGGCCGTGGCACGACGCGCAGGCGGTGATGAGACGGTTGGCGTCGCCTTTGCGCACGAGTTGCTCCACCCGCTTGTGCTCTGCGGCGGTTAGCGGCGCGGCGAGGGCGGCCTGTGCCTGCGGCGCCACGGGCTTGGGCAGGCTGGCGTAGTAGGCGGAGACATCCGCGATCTGTTGCGGGGTCATCAGGCGGGCGATGCTGGTCATCAGCCCGGCGCGTTCGTCCTCAGAGCGCAGGCCGCTGCGATAGTCGAGCAGCATCTTGGCGGTGTAGTCGTAGCGCTGGCCGGCGACGCTGGGCCAGTTCATCGTTGCGGCATGGCCAGCGGCGCCGTGGCAAGAGGCGCACATCATGGAATCGTGCACGGCCTTGCCCGCGGCGGCATTGCCTTTGGGCAGATCGCCCAACGCGGTTTGCAGGGTGACGGGGCTCCAGGGCTTGGGCGCGGGTTTGCCGTGTTCGCTGGCTAGCGCAAGGGAGCTGGCGAGAAGCGCGGCGGCCAGGGCGAGTGTGCGCCACGCAGTGGGGAATGCGGCGGTGATCATGCGAAGATGTCCTGAGTGAAGGCCTGAATCCAGGCTTGCTGATAGACGGCGGACAGGTGGATTTGCGCGGGCGTGGCGTCGAGCGGCAGGTAGCGGGCTTTGTTGACGCGGCCGATCTTGCCGTCTTCCTTGATCTTGAACACGTCGGCGACGAACAGACCGTAGTCTTTGCCGGCCAGGGCGTAGCAGGTGTTCTCCCAGACGGGCGTGCCGGGGTCTCGTCCCGCCAGACCGTCGGTAATGACCCGGGCCACCCATTTGGCCTGGGTGTTGGCCGAGAAGCCCGACTTGGGCATGACATCGGCGATGCTGGAGTCGCCGATCACGTAAACGTCTTTGTGCAAGGTCGATTCAAACGTGGTGCGGTGCACCGGGCAAAAGCCGCTGTCGTTGGTGAGGCCGAAGTCGAAGGCGATCTGCCCGGCGACCATGGCTGGGATGATGTTGATCACGTCGGCTTTGATGGCGCCGCCCGCGGTGTGCAGGGTCATGGTCTTGGCGTCCAGACGCTGCGGGGTGCCGCCGGCCTTGGCCTGAATCCACTCCAGCGCGCAGGGTTGGGTGGAGGGCTGGAGTTTGGCCGCGAGCTTGGTGCGGTACTCCTGCGGCGGCTGGAAACCATAGAGCCGGTTCCAGCCGAGCAAGGCGGTTTCGTCGGTGACGAAGCTGTCCTTCGGGTCGGCGATGATGACCTTGGCGCGCGGGTTGTGTTTGCTGAACCACTCCGTCATCAGCGCGGCGCGCTCGTAGGGGCCGGGCGGGCAGCGGTAGGGGTTGGGCGGTGCGGCCAGCACGAAGGTGCCGCCGTCGCGCATGCTCTGCAACTGCTTGGCCAGCAGGGCGGTCTGCGCCCCGGCAATCCAGCCGCTGGGCACTTGGCTGTCGGCCAACTGTTCGCTGTAGCCGGGCAGGCTGTCGTAGCGCAGCTTGATGCCGGGCGAGACGATGAGTTTGTCGTAGCCCAAAACCTTGCCGCTGGCCGTGGTGACGGTTTTGTTCACCGGGTCGAGGCTTTTGGCGGCATCGAACACGAAAGCCACGCCATGCTTGTGCCGCAGCACGTCATAGCTCACCCGCAGGTCTTGCATCGTGACGTGCGCGTTGAGCACCTCGCTCGATCCGTAAGGGCGGATATAGACCGGGTTTTTTTCGATCACCGTGACCTGCAGGCTGGGATCGGCCAGCTTGAGGTATTTGGCCGCCGTGGCGCCACCCACGCCACCGCCGACGATGACGATGCGAGCAGACGCCTGACCGGCGCGGGCGATGGCGGGGAAGGCAGCAGCGCCCAATGCCGTGGCACTGGCGAGCAGAAATTGACGACGAGAGTTCATGGAGTGCCTCTTATTCGGGTTTGACGGCGGCGAAGTAGCTCGCCATGGCGTCGATTTCGCCATTGCTGAAGCCCTGCGCCACATGGCCCATCAGCGTGGAGGGGCGCTTGCCATCGCGGAAATCGCGCATGGCCTGCGCCAACTGCGCTTTGGGCATGCCAGCCAGGGGCATGAAGGCGGCGGCTTGTAGCCGTCCGTCCGTGCCGTGGCAACCGGCGCAGGTTTGCGCCATGGCGGCGCCGCTGGGCGGTGCTTTGGGTCCGGGCGGCAGGGTTGCGGCGGCTGGTGTGCCGACCGCTGCGGGTGCGGCTGGCGCGGCAAAAGCGGGAGCATTCGCGCCGAGCAGGCCGATGGCGAACACGAGCCCGATCAAGACCAGGATGAGGTGTTGAAGTCGCATACGAAATCCTTATCGCGCCCAGACGATGAAGCCGACGACGAAGAACTGCACGATCCAGAAACCGTGCCGATGCGGTCGATGGCGGCCGATGGGGTGTAGATCTGGCCCTTGGGCGTCTGCCCCACCTTCCAGGCAATGGTGAGGAAGTAAGCCAGGGTGCTGCCGCCAATGAGGGCGAAGGTAGAGAAGAACAGCACGTTGCTGTACCAGTCGAGGTGCACGGGGTAGGTGAATACGTCATAGCCGTGTATGCCCTTGAGCACCGTCCAGCGCAGCACTTCGCGCAGTGCCGCCACGGCAATCAGCGCCACCGCGCCGAGGGCGAAGGGGGCGTAACCGAGCGAGGTGTGCAGCGTGCGCTGGCCCAGCACCGTGGGCAGCGCCACGGTGAGCAGCAGCAACGCCACGCTGAGCAGCACGATGGGCGAGGTGGCAAACCCGGCGATGTTGGCAGGCAGGGTGGCCATCCACCCGCCGAGAAACACCAGGGCGATCACCCCGCCGATATTGAGCATCTTGCTGGCGAGGGCGCCGACCCACTGGAGGTAGTTCGCCTCGGCCAGTTGCCCCGCGCTGAGGTAGCGGCGATAGGCGAACAACCAAGCCCCCGTCACCGGTGCGGCCAGGGCGATGAAAAAGCCGAAGCGCCACAGGTTATAGTCGTGCAGCGTGCGGCCGCGCGGCTCGATCACCCCGCCCGGTGCGTACCAGCTCATCCACTTCTCGGGGCTGAGCATTTGCTGGGTGAGCACATGCATGATGAAGCCCACGACCAGAAACAGCGCCAGCGCGGCCACCAGGCTCCAGCCCGAGCGCGTGTCGTGCTGAGGGTCGTCGAGGTGATGATTGCGACTGTAGAAAAAGTACAGCGCCATATAGCCGACAATGAGCAGCACGATAAAGCCCACCACCCACCAGGCCGACAGCACATTGCTGGTGTACCAGAACGGGTCATAGGTCACCTGCACGAACAGCAGCGGTGCCACGCCGAGCACCACGGCCACCGAGACGGCGATCTTGGCGGTGGTGGTCATGGCCGCGGCCAGGCGGCGGCGCATGGGGTTGCGGCTGAAGGCGTTGGCGAGCACCAGCGCCGTGCCGCCGAGCATGACCTGTACCGCTGCGATGTGCAGCGCAAAGGTCAGCACGCCCAGCACCAGAAAGACGATGGGGTGAGACGGAACCCCGGCGACGTCGCGCAGGGCATAGAGCATTTCAGAATTCATGTCAGCGCACCTCTTGGGTCAGGGTTGCGGGCAGCGCAGCGGCTTGGTCGGCCTGCGCCAGTGCCGCCTTGTGCTGGATGTGGGCGATGGCGGCCTGCGGCTGCTTCATGTTGACGATGAATACCGCAAGCGCCTCGGCTTCTTCGGGCTTGAGCGGAATCATCGGCATATACAGCGTGGCTCCGGTGGAGAGCGCGCCGCGCAGGTAGTTTTCAACCTCGGTCACGTTGGTCGTTCCGCCGAAGTAGCGATGCAGCGGTCGCATGCCGGTATCGCTCAGCGAGTGGCAGTTGGAGCAGGTCGTCAGCGCCAGCGACTCGCCGACTTTGAGCATGTTGTCCGGCGTGACCACGCGCAGCTCGTTGGGAACGAACACCTGCGTCTTGAGAAAGCCGTGCGTCTCCAGCAGCGGAATTTCGCTCTTGATGTTCATGCCCGGCACATCGCGGCCGACGACCTGGTTGGAATAGATGTACTGCCCGGCCACCCAGGGCTTGCGGATGGACTCGCGCGCCACTTCCTCCGGCCACAGCCCGAACAGCAAAATGCTCACGGTGGCCACCGACGCCCCCCACACCACCAGGGTGCGCGAGGAAATCAGCGTCATCACGAAGTAAGCCAGAATGCCCAGCAGCACGGTGATGATGGCGGGCTGGAAGTAGGACGGCAGGCGGTTGTCCATCACCAGATGCGCGGTTTCCGGCAGGGTGCGGATATACCACTGGAACAGCGCCGCGCCGGTGATCGACGACACGATGCCCAGCCAGGCCAGCTTGCGCGAAATCTCACGCTTGAACGCCGGATCGGTGATACGCGCCGCGACGATGCCGCCGACCACCGCCGTCATGGTGAACATGAACGCGGTGCGCATGGCGAGCTGGGCGAAGGTGTTGCTGCCGTAGAAGCCGTTGAGGTAGCCCCCCTCAGTGAACCAGACCTCCTTGCCCGGCACCATCATGAACGACAGGATGCCCAGGATGATGAGCATGGTGGTGTAAGACGCCATGCCGAAGATCACGGCGATGCGCATATGCGTGCGCTGATCGACCCGGCCGACCAGGTAGATCACCAGATAGACGCCGACCACCTCGATGACGAAAAACACCCATTCGGTGGCCCATTTCCACACAAAGCTGTGGATCAGCGCCGAAATGCCGCGCGGACTGGCCACAGTGGTCGTGAACCAGATGCCCGGCCCGGTGATCGAGCCGATGACATACGAGAACACCAGCAGGAACATGCCGTATTTGCGGATGTAATCCAGCAACTGCGGCTGATTGCGCCGGTAGGCGAGCACCGCCAGATAGGCAAACAAAATGGCCGCGCCCACCGAAGTGTGCGAAGCCAGCACATGAATGGTGGCCATGATGCCGACGACCCAGCCACTGCCCACACCCGGTTCATACCAAGTGGGATAAAGCCCGACCCAATCCATCTCGACTCCTAGTCTCGGTGCGACCTGCACCGCAATGTTGCAAAAGACAACACTTTGTTACTGGCAGGAGTATCGAGAGAGGAGCTCAGTAGGGATTTGATCTACCGCAAATTGCAAATTGAGACTTGCAGATTTATCTATGTGTGAGTGACTGGGGTCACAAACGGCCCGCAAGTCGCAGAAATTCAGGGTTTACGCGGATTGCGTTCGCTGGGGCGGACCGTTGACCCGCGCCGGGGTCTGTGTCTGTCGGCGCGGTTTCATTTGATCTCACGCAGACGGGCTGCCGTCGCGGGCGCTGGAGGCGAGGCCGCTGCTCAGCGTTGGCCGATGGCGGCGTTGGCAAACACGCCGCAGGCGTCTCGCGGCTCGCTGCGCCAGTATTGCGGCGGCACCTTGACCTGCGCGCCCAATGCAGCCGCGGCATGCCACGGCCAGTGCGGGTTCCACAGCAGGGCGCGGGCCAGCGCGACCAGATCGGCCCGGCCTTCAGCCACGATGGCTTCGGCTTGCTGCGCTTCGGTAATGAGGCCGACGGCCATCGTGGGCAGCCCGGTCGCCTCTCGCACCGCCTGGGCCAATGGCACCTGATAGCCGGGGCCGATGGGGATTTGCTGCTTGGGGGACAAACCGCCGGAAGACACATCGATCCAGTCGCAACCTCGCGCCTTGAGCGCTTGCGCGAAGGCAAGGGTTTGCTCCAGATCCCAGCCGCCCTCCACCCAGTCGGTTGCCGAGACCCGCACGCCCAGCGGAACACTTGCGGGCAAGGCGGCGCGCACGGCATCGAACACTTCCAGCGGATAGCGCATGCGCTGGGTCAGGCTGCCGCCGTAGCCGTCGTCGCGCTGATTGGACAGCGGCGACAAAAACTGGTGCAGCAGATAGCCGTGCGCGCAGTGCAGCTCCACCGCTTGCAGGCCCAGGCTGGCGGCGTGTCGCGCGGCTTGGACGAAGGCGTTGCGGATGCGCTCCAGGCCGCTGGCGTCCAGCGCTTGCGGTGCAGCCTCCTGCGCGCCGTGCGGCACCGCGGAAGGGGCCACGGTGGGCCAGCCGCCTTGCGAAGCCGGTAGCAGTTGACCGCCGTCCCAGGGCCGCGCGCTCGATGCCTTGCGCCCCGCGTGCCCGAGTTGAATGCCGATGGGCATGTCGCTAAAGCTGCGCACATCGTCGAGCACGGCGCGCAGCGCCGCCACGTTGTCGGCTGAATACAGCCCCAGACAGCCGGGGGTGATGCGGCCGATGGCTTCGACCGCGGTGGCCTCGATGAACAGCAGGCCGGCGCCGCTTTGTGCCAGCTGGCCAAGATGCACGCGGTGCCAGGGCATGGCATTGCCCTCCACGGCGCTGTATTGGCACATCGGACTGACCACGACGCGGTTGCGCAGGCTGAGGGCGCCGAGTGAGAACGGGGAGAAGAGTTGAGACGACATAGGCAACGAAAGTAAGAGTCTGGCAGGAGCTGCAACGCGCGGCCTGCGTGGAATAAAGCATCGCATGCCATTGTCCCCGCCTCAGCGGTTTTCTGCAGGGCAGGGCGGTGCGATCAAGCGGCGACTTCGTTCCAGCGATGGATGGCGGCGTCTTGCAACCCGCAAAGATCTGCCATGCGACGCAGCACGGCGAGATCGCCATTGGTGTAGATCTGCGGCAGTTCGGGCCTCTGTGCGCTTGTTTGTTGCCACAGACGCGCGGCTTGCCGCGCCACGGGCTCGGCGGTGTCGAGCAGGTGCACTTGGGGGCCGAGCTCGGCCTGAATCTGCTCGGCCAGCAGGGGGTAATGCGTGCAACCCAGCACCACGGTGTCGCAGCCGGCTGTGCGCAGCGGCGCGCAGAACTGACGGATCAACTGCTGCACCTGCGGCGCTTGCAGATCGCCACGCTCCACCGCGTCGGCCAGACCGGGGCAGGGCTGCAGCACCGGCTCGGCTGCGGCGGCATGGGTGTGCAATAGCGCGCGGAACTTGGCGCTGCGCAGGGTGGACGGGGTGGCCAGCACGCCGACGCGCCGCGCGTCGCTGCGCGCCAGTGCGGGCTTGATGCCGGGCTCGATGCCCACGAAGGGCAGATCGAATTCCGCGCGCAAAACGGCGATGGCCGCCGCGGTGGCGGTGTTGCAGGCCACGACGATGAGGCGCGCGCCTTGCCCGATCAGAAAGCGGGTGATCTGGCGTGCGCGTTGCTGTAGAAAATCGTCGGGTCGGTCGCCGTAGGGCGCATGGGCCGAGTCGGCGACGTAGATCAGGCTGGCTTGCGGCAACTGCGCCCGCAGCGCGCGCAGCACGGTGAGGCCGCCCACGCCGGAATCGAAGACGCCGAGCTTCGGGGTTGGGCTCATGCGCGACGGCTTGGCTGAGCGGGCTCGGCACCCGCGCACTGCGGGCAGATACAGGCCAAGCCGATGCACGCAGGCGGAATGCGTGCCAGGGTTTGCGGCGCAAAGCGCGCGCTGACGCACCAGCAAGTGGCCGATTCATCCCCCGCGGCCCGCGCGCACGCATTGGGCTGACCGCAGAGCGGACAGCGCGCGGGGTCGCAGGCGAGGTGGTCAGCGGTCATCAGGGGCGTTCAGACGGCAGTGATGGGAATTTGCGGCATTTGCGCGATGCGCGCTTTCCACTGTGCCGGGCCGGTCTGATGCACCGAGATGCCCTGCGCGTCCACCGCCACGGTCACAGGCATGTCCTGCACGGTGAAGGCATAGATCGCCTCCATGCCCAGGTCTTCAAACGCCACGACGCGCGCCGCCTTGATGGCTTTGGCCACCAGATACGCTGCGCCGCCCACGGCCATGAGCGAGGCGCTGCGGTGCTTTTTGATCGCCTCGATCGCCACCGGGCCGCGTTCGCCCTTGCCGATCATGGCAATCAGCCCGGTCTGCGCGAGCATGGTCTCGGTGAATTTGTCCATGCGGGTGGCGGTGGTCGGGCCGGCCGGGCCCATGACTTCGTCGCGCACCGGATCGACCGGGCCGACGTAATAGATCACCCGGTTGGTGAAGTCGACGGGCAGTGTTTCGCCACGCGCCAGCATGTCGGCAATGCGCTTATGCGCGGCATCGCGCCCGGTGAGCAGTTCGCCCGAGAGCAGCAGGGTGTCGCCCGGCTTCCAGCTCGCCACTTCTTCTCGGGTCAGGGTGTCGAGATTGACGCGGCGGCTGCGTGCGGCATCGGGCTGCCAGTGCACTTGGGGCCAGAGGTCGAGACTGGGCGGATCGAGAAAGGCCGGGCCGCTGCCATCGAGCACGAAGTGGGCATGGCGGGTGGCGGCGCAGTTGGGGATCATGGCCACCGGCTTGCTGGCCGCGTGGCACGGGTAGGTCTTGATCTTCACGTCCAGCACGGTGGACAGGCCGCCGAGACCTTGAGCACCGATGCCCAGCGCGTTGACCTTTTCAAACAACTCGATGCGCAGTTCTTCCAGCTTGTTTTGCGGGCCGCGTGCCAGCAGATCGGACATGTCGATATCGTCCATCAACGCTTCCTTGGCCATGAGCATGGCCTTCTCGGCCGTGCCACCAACCCCGATGCCCAGCATGCCCGGCGGGCACCAACCGGCGCCCATGGTCGGCAGGGTGGCGAGCACCCAATCGACCAGGTTGTCGCTGGGGTTCATCATGATGAACTTGCTCTTGTTCTCGCTGCCGCCGCCTTTGGCAGCGACCTTCACCGACACGGTATTGCCGGGCACGAGGTTGACGTTGATGACGGCCGGAGTGTTGTCGCGCGTGTTCTTGCGGGCGAAAATCGCATCGTCCACGATCGAGGCACGCAGCACGTTGTCGGGGTCGAGATAACCCTGCCGTACCCCGGCGTTGACCACTGTATCGAGGCCGTCGTCGAAGCCTTCCAGGCGCACGTTCAGGCCGATGTCGAGAAAGACATTGACGATGCCCGTGTCCTGACAGATCGGGCGATGCCCTTCGGCGCACATGCGGCTATTGGTCAGAATCTGCGCCATGGCGTCCTTGGCCGCAGGCGACTGCTCGCGCTCATACGCTTTAGCCAGATGGCTGATGTAGTCGGCCGGGTGGTAGTAACTGATGAACTGCAGCGCTGCGGCGATGCTGTCGCGCAAATCGGCGGCACGGATAACGGTGGTCATGGTGTGAACGGTTTGTTGTGGATGAAATAGGTGGTGCCGGGATTGACAGGCGGCGGGCCTAATGAGCCTCGTCCGCCTTGACATGGCCCAGCAGCATGGTGCGGGTCATCATGCGGTCGGTGTAGGCGATCGCCATGGCCGAAAGCAAGAACACGACATGGATGGTGGTCTGCGCCACCAACGCTTTCACGCTATAGGCGTCGGCGTTGATGAAGGTGCGCAGCAGGTGGATGGACGAGATGCCGATGATGGCCATCGCCAGCTTGACCTTGAGCACCGAGGCGTTGACATGCGACAGCCATTCCGGCTGATCGGGATGGTCTTCGAGGTACATGCGCGACACGAAAGTTTCGTATCCGCCCACGATGACCATGATGAGCAGATTGGCGATCATCACCACGTCGATCAGGCTGAGCACCACCAGCATGATGGTCGTCTCGGTGAGCTTGGGCGCGGCGCCATGCGCCAGAGCCTGCGCATCCTCCACGGGCAGAGGATTGCGCACAGCGATGGCTTCGAGCAGGTGTGCCAGCGAGGCCTGATTGCCCAATGCCGCGCCGACCAGATCGCTGAGTTCCACCCAGAAGTGAAAGACATACACCCCGAGTGCCAGGATCAGCCCCACATAAAGCGGCAACTGCAACCAGCGGCTCATGAACAGCAGGCGGGGGATGAAGGGGACGTGCGGCAGGTCGGGCGGACGAGGCATGGCGGTTCCGGTGACGGGGATTGAATCGCGATTCTAGAAGGGCACCGTCTCGCTCCAATTCATCCCCACGCCAGCGCTGCGCACTATGCTCGAGGTGCAGCGTCAGGGCTGCCGTCAGGGCTACGTAAGGGCGCAAAATTCAGATAGCAATGTTTTTTCCTGCGCCTTTGCGCTGAGATTTCACAAAACGAAGGAGACTGTCATGAGCGACACCGCCACACACCCGCACGAACGCAAGGTTTATTACCCCCCCCAGCAAGCCGTGCAGTCCGCCCGCATTTCCGGCATGGACGCCTATCGAGCCCTCTGCGCCGAGGCCGAGGCCGATTACACCGGCTTCTGGGCGCGCATGGCGCGGGAAAACCTGCAATGGCAGCATCCCTTCACCCACGCACTCGACGACAGCCAGGCCCCGTTCTACAAATGGTTCGATGATGGTCGGCTCAACGTGTCCTTCAACTGTCTGGATGTGCATGTGCAGGCCGGCAAGGGCGACAAGACTGCGATCGTGTTCGAGACCGATGACGGCGCCGTCACCCGCGTGAGTTACGCCGAATTGCTCGACAAGGTGGGCCGCTTTGCCAACGCACTCAAATCCCTCGGGGTGAACAAGGGCGACCGCGTGGTGATCTATATGCCCATGTCGGTCGAGGGCGTGGTGGCCATGCAGGCCTGCGCCCGAATCGGGGCCACGCACTCGGTCGTGTTCGGCGGCTTTTCGGCGCAGTCGCTGCGCGACCGTATCGAAGACGCAGGCGCCGTGCTGGTGATCACCGCCGACGAACAGCGACGCGGGGGCAAATCGCTGCCGCTCAAAGCCATCGTCGACGAGGCCCTGGCGCTCGGCGGCTGCGACACCATCCGACATGTCGTGGTCTATCAGCGCACTGGCGGCAACGTGGCCTTCACCGCCCCCCGCGATCTCTGGATGCACGAACTGTCTGCAGCCCAGAGCCCGGATTGCCCGCCGGTTTGGGTCGAGGCAGAGCATCCCCTGTTTCTGCTCTACACCTCCGGCTCCACCGGCAAACCCAAGGGCGTGCAGCATTCCAGCGCGGGTTATCTGCTCTGGGCCAAGCTGACCATGCTCTGGACTTTCGACATCCGCCCGGACGACCTGTTTTGGTGTACCGCCGACATCGGCTGGGTGACCGGGCACAGCTACATCGCCTACGGCCCGCTGGCTTGCGGCGCCACCGAAATCATGTTCGAGGGTGTGCCGACCTTTCCAGACGCCGGACGCTTCTGGAAAATGATCGAGCAACACAAGGTCACCATTTTCTACACCGCGCCCACGGCCATCCGCTCACTCATCAAGGCGGCAGAGACCAACCCCGCCGTGCACCCGCGCAACTACAAGCTCGACAGCCTGCGCTTGCTCGGCACCGTCGGCGAACCCATCAACCCCGCGGCCTGGGAGTGGTATTACGAGCACATCGGCGGCGGTCGCTGCCCCATTGTCGACACTTGGTGGCAGACCGAGACCGGCGGCCACATGATTACCCCGTTGCCTGGCGCGACGCCCATGGTGCCAGGTTCCTGCACTCTGCCACTGCCCGGCATTACCGCCGAAGTGGTGGACGAAACCGGCCACGACGTACCTTGGGGCACCGGCGGCATTCTGGTCATCAAAAAGCCCTGGCCAGCCATGATCCGCAACATCTGGGGCGATCCCGAACGCTTCAAGAAAAGCTATTACCCCGAAGAACTGGGCGGCTACTACCTGGCAGGCGATGGCGCCATTCGCGACGCCAATGACGGCTACTTCACCATCACCGGCCGCATCGACGACGTGCTCAACGTCTCCGGCCACCGCATGGGCACGATGGAGATCGAATCCGCCCTGGTTTCCCACCCGCTGGTGGCCGAAGCCGCCGTGGTCGGCCGCCCGGATGACATCACTGGCGAAGCCGTCTGCGCGTTCGTCGTGCTCAAACGCACCCGGCCAGAAGGCGAGGAAGCCCTGAAAATCGCGGCCGAACTGCGCAACCATGTGGGCGTGGAAATCGGCCCCATTGCCAAACCGAAGGACATCCGCTTCGGCGACAACCTGCCTAAGACGCGCTCCGGCAAGATCATGCGCCGTCTTTTGCGTTCTCTGGCCAAGGGCGAGGCTGTCACCCAGGACACCTCCACCCTCGAAAATCCCGCCATCCTCGACCAACTCGGCAAAACGCACTGACCGTGAAGCCCCCAAGCCGGGAGCCCTCGTCTGCTATAGTCGAAAGTTCTCGGAGAGATGGATGAGCGGTTTAAGTCGCACGCCTGGAAAGCGTGTAAGGGTCAATAGCCCTTCGGGGGTTCGAATCCCCCTCTCTCCGCCAGAATAAAATCCCAAGTGATTGATTCACTTGGGATTTTTCTTTTTTCTGGCGATCGGACACAAAAAAACCGCCGGTTAGGGCGGTTTTAAGGACTATTGGTGCCGGTGAAAGGAGTCGAACCCTCGACCTTCGCATTACGAATGCTAAATTAAACGCGCTGCAACCCGCATGAATGCTTGATCTGCTAGTATTTTTCCATTGGTTTGTGGGAATCTAGTGGGAATCGGGGGTTTGGACATGGCGTACTTTGAGCAACGGAAAGCGGGCTGGATGGTGCAGATTCGACGCAGGGGAATGCCCACGCTGTCGCGCACGTTTGACCTGAAAGCTGATGCTGAAGCCTGGGCGCGCGAAGTCGAGCGCGAATTGCAGCGCGGCAATGCCGCCGTGCTGCGCGATGACGCGGGCAAGACCCTGTTTAGCGAAGTGCTGACGCGGTACGAAGCCGGGCCGCTGCGTTCGCTGAAACAGCCCGGCAAGAACCAGGCGGCGCTATCCGCTGCGCGGGGGCGGTTCGGGCCGCTGCTCCTGTCCGCCATTCGCGCGGTCGATGTAGCGGACTGGCGCGATGAACTGCTGTCCGGCGGGCTGGCTCCGGCTACCGCCATGCGCTATCTCGCCGTGCTGTCCGCCGTGTTCACATTCATCGAAAAAGAACTGAGCATTGCACTGCCTGCTGGCAACCCGGTGCGGGGGATTCGCAAGCCAGCCAAGCCAAGAGGGCGTGACCGGCGATTGACTGCCGGTGAGCTAGATTACCTGTTGCGTGCTGCTCGGGCCGCTCGTGCCCGCATAGGCGGGCTGCCACAGGTCATAACGCTGGCGGTGGAGTCCAGCATGCGCCTGGGCGAACTGCTCGGGCTGGAATGGTCGCGGGTCGATCTCGCCCGGCGCACCGCGCATCTGGTGGACACCAAGAACGGCGAGAGCCGCACCGTGGCGCTGTCCAGTGCGGCGGTGGCGGCGCTGCAAAGCCTGCCGCGCCGGATTGACGGGCGGGTGTTCGGCTGGGCGGCGTCGGATTCATTCGAGAAGACCTGGACGCGCTGCAAGTCCAGCGCGCGCAAGCTGTACGAAGCCGACTGCGCCGAGAAAAGCAAGAAGCCAGATCCCGCATTCCTGGCCGATCTGCGATTTCACGACCTGCGCCACGAGGCCGCGTCGCGCCTCTTTGAGAAGGGCCTTGGCGTCATGGAGGTAGCGAGCATGACGGGCCACAAGAGCCTTTCCATGCTCAAGCGGTACACCCACATTGAGGCCGAGAAGCTGGCGGCGAAGCTGGGGTGACTTCCCGTTAAAGATAACTGTAATTATCAACAACGCAAAAAAATGCCCGCATCTCAGCGGGCGGAAAGTGGGCATGGGCTGGAAGCCTTAATTTGCAAGGCTTCCGGGGGGGGGATCAGGCCACAAGTCGCAGGCGCTGCTGCGCCTGCTGCTCTTCTTCCCACATCGCCCCGGCCCGTGCCTCTGCCTCGCACATGGCTGTGGCCTCTTCTTCGTCGGCGGCGTCGAGCGGCTGGCCGGTAAACCAATACACGCACCGCCAGGCTACGCCAGTCCAGGCCACTAACAGGCTTTTTCCCTCTGCGTGGGCGAACTGATAGGACACCGCCCGGCGCGGGTCGGTGAACTGCCCGCGCAGACGGCTCGCGGCGACAAAATCAAGTTCGCCAATTGTTTTTGCATTCATCTCAAAGCTCCTAACTTGATTGCCGGGTCTTCGGCGCCCGGCTTGCGCCCTTGCTTCCATTCACAGCCACGCGAAATTGCGGGGGGCTTGGGTTCAATCCTCGCCCGGCAGCATCACCGTGATGCAGGGCCGCCCGTTGTCGTCCGGTCCGACGATGAATTTCAGGTGCACCAGCCGCGGCTTGATGCCCCGGCCTTCGCGCGGGGTGCGCAGCATTTCGACGTACATGGGATTCGCTGGGCTGGCTTGCAGGCCCTGGCGGGCGGCGCGCAAGACCACACGCGAGAGCATCCAGCACACGTCCCACAGCCGCCCGGATTCACTCTGCCCGGTGTAGCCCTTGCGCTTCTCGGTGGCGTCCGTCCACTCCACGCAATCGGCCCAGGCGGCCGAGGTCATGGCGACCGGCCACACGATGCCGGCATCGCGGGCGGTGGTGGACACGTCGATCAGTTGCCCGTCTTCGATAGCCTGGGCGCGGGTGTAGATGCTGATGGGCTCCCCGAAGAATTCGCGGGCGGTGGTGGCTTGTGTTTGCATGGTGGTCGCTCCTGGTGTTGGTGCCCGGCCATCGCGCCGGGCGGGGGTTAGCCGGTGATATGCACGGGGAACAGCGCGACGCCGCCCGCCGGGTGTGCGCGCATCACCCATCGCTGCGTGCCCCTGGAAAGCCTGTAATCCTTGGGTGTCGCGGTCCATTCGGCCCAGCTCATCAGCACCAGTTTTTGTTCGGTTTTCACCCCCTCATTGGGAGTGAGGGCCTGCGTGGACAGGGCTTTGCCCTGCATGCCGCGGGGGGTGTTGAGGTTGTCTGTGCGCATGGTGGTTCTCCGGGTGGTTGAGGTTCTCATCGGTCGGTCGGGCTCTCACAAAACGACCTTTCAAGCCGGTGCCTGGCACGACCGAAGGGCGTGACTGGCAATCAGGACTGCAAGCGGCATGACAGCCCGCTTTTGGGCTGGCGTGACGCTTGCAGAGGGCGCTTGCGCCCGATCCTGATAGGCGCAGAAAGTCGTGAGCCCGGCTGACCGTTGAGAACCGCCCGGCGGACTCGCGCAAAAACAGGCTCACCCCGCGTCATGCAGGGCAAAGCCCTGTTAACGCCGCGCAGCGGCGTATCCCTCGGCCCGCCCAAGCGGGCCGCTGGGAAGGCCTGAGCGCCGCGCGGCGGCGTGCAGTTGGGTGAGGGATGGAAACCCGCAGGGCCGAGACCCGCGGGGGCTCGGGGCGAAGCCTGACAGCCCGGCCCGAAGGGACACCCCCGGCCTTGCCTGCTGATGCGCTGGAAAAGTCCACCGACGCAGCCGCCGAGCATCTCAAAAAGGCCCCGGAATCAAGCAAGAAAGCCCCAAGAAAGACCCAAGAAAGACCCAGGAAACCCGCAAGAAAGACACTAGAAACTTGTATGTTTCGTGCTGGAAAGTCAGAGGAAACTTGTAAGTTTTCAACTAGGAAACTTGTATGTTTCTGACTAGAAAGCTGCAAGAAAGAAAGAGGAAACCTGCAAGAATCCTGCGCCTTTCCGGGAGGTTTCCTACAAGAAAAAGAGAGCTTTCCGGGCATGAAAAACCCCGCCGCAGCGGGGTCGGTGGCGCGCCTCACGGCGGTTTAGTCCACGTCGGTTTTTTTGGTTTGGCTGTTGAGTTCTCGCAGCCAGACATCGCGAGCAAAAAACAAGGCATGATCGACCGCGGCGGCGTAGTCCTGCGGCACGTCCGCGTGGACTTCCGGTTTTTGCGGGTCTTTGTGCCGTGTCATGACCTGCACCCGGTCGAAGGCCCAGAGAATGCGATGCGCCGCTTGCAGGCGCCCCATGCTGAGCGCCGCAATTTGCGATTCCTGAACTTCAACTCGGCGTTTCTCTTCCGGCGTCACGTCGGGGCATGCGTGATAAGCCGCGCGCAGGGCCTCGTGGCGGGCCATTTTTTCACGATAAACCGGGAGCCGGTCTGTTTGTTTGATGCTTTCCATTTTTTAACCATGGATAAGGAAGTGAGTTTCAGCTTCTGCATAGTGTTCTCCGATTGGGTACGCGGCCCGTTGCCGGGCCGCTGTGGGTGGTCAAAGCGCTCAGAACCCCATGCTGAAACCGGCATGCAGGGCGGGCTGCGCGCCGCTGCCCGACATGGCCCCGCCGATGGAAAACGCAGCGGGGTGCCCGTCGATGTGGAACTGCTGCGCCACGCTCGCGCCGATGGCTCCATACCCGGAGTAGGAGCCCACGCCGACCGCCACGCCAAAGCCGTTCGGGCCGAACACAGTCGGCGCTTGCAAGGCCGATAGCTCCGCGATGCCACGCCCGGCAAATCCAATTGCGCGCACGTCCGGGCCAGTCGCCCCGGGCGCTGCGGCGGTTGTCGGGCAGGTGCCGCCGATGCCGGTCGGCACGTTGGCAGAGACCGGGCGGCATTGCGGCGCGGTCTCTGTTCCCAGTCCGACGCCGGTAGCTGTCCCGTTGGTGGTCGTCCCGGCGATCACGGCGCTCTGCGTAATGTTCAGAGCCTGCTGCGTGGTCAGTGCCTGCGCTGCGCCGATGCCCGACAGGGCGAGGGCCAGTGCAAGCGTGATTTTCGAGATTTTCATGTTGTACCTTTCAGATGTGGCTCGGCGACATGCCGGGCCTGCACTCATTCATCAGCCTGCGAAATTTTTGAGCGAGCGGGCAAGAAAAAGCCCCGCACGGGCGGGCTGGGGTTAGCGGGATTTGGTGTTGTCTCGCATGCGCTGCGCGGCGTTTTGTCGGGTCGCGACCTCGCGCTGCAAACGGCTTTTTGTGGCCTGCACTTCGCTTGTTGCCTGGCGCTGCAAGCCTGCGCTTTGCGCCTTGGATTCGGCGACTCGACCTTGCACAAAGGACTGTGCCTTTTGGGTTTGCTGCGCGGCCTCGCTGCGCGCCTCGCGCTGCACAACCTCTTTTTTTTGTTCGCTTTTCTGCTGCGCGTCCTGCGATTTCTCGGTGGTTGTTTGTTGCGCGGCGGGCTTGTCGCCGGGCTGCTGGGCTGGCGTGTGGTTCTGACTCTGCGCTGTTGTCTCAGACTTGGCATGCCCGGCCTGCGCCGCCGCTGTGGGTTGGGCTGTCGCCTCTTTGGTGGCCGCTGGCGTCGCACTTTGTGCCTGCGCTCGTTCGGGCGGTGCGACTTTTGGCGGGTCCATCGTCATCATGTTTGCGAAGCGTGGATCGTCGGCACGGCTGCGCGAAGCCTGCGCGGGCGTGTCTGGCTTGTTGGCCTGGCGCGGATGGCCGGGCGCTGGGCGCTTGATCTGTTGTGACTCGGGCCGCTGCTGCAGTGCCTGCTGTTGTTGCTGTGCGGCGGGCGCTGGTCTTTGCGCTTGCTGGGTGGTTTGGTAAGAGTCATCCTTTCCGCGCAGCGGCGCGTGCTGATGGGGCTGGTGGAATTGCTGCTCCGGGGCCTGCTGGCCCAGCACGGGGGCTGCTCGCGCCCCGGTGGTGTCGTCGCTGCCGCCGCCTGATGCTGCGGCGTCGCTGGTGCTGGAATTTGAATCTTCACCCATGCGGCCCTGCTTGTGTTGCGGGGGGCTTGGCGGAGAGTCCGGGCGGCTGCGGAGCAGATCGCCGAGGCCGTCGCGCTCCGGCGCGTGGGCCTGAGTGAGTTCAGCCTTCTGGGGTGGAACGGTTGCCGGGCTTTTTGGCAACGGTTCGGCGTGGGCGGTGTGAACGGTTGCGGTCTTTTCTCGCAACGGTTCGGGGTTGGTGGCGGGAACTGTTGCGGATTTTTCGCGCAACGGGTCACCCGGCTGCATCTGATCGCGACCGGCGCGCAGCGCGGCCAGCGTCGCAATGTAGGGGTCAACGTGCCGCATGTCGGCAGGCTTGCGCCCCGGCTGTTCTGTGCGCTGCGGCTTATGTTGCTCGCGGCGCTTTTCAAGTGCGGATTTGTACGCCTCACGCGCTCGATCAAAAATGCCTTGCGGCTTGCCGCGCTCAGCAGCTAGACGTTCGGCTTGCGCGTGCCGCTCTGCGACTAAGCGGTCGGCGTGGGCGCGGTTTTCGGCTGCGATGCGGTCAGCGTGAGCCCGCGCGTCCGCTGCCAGGCGGTCGGCATGGGCGCGGTTTTCGGCGGCGATTTGGTCAGCGTGCGCGATGCGCTCTTTCTGTTTGTCGTGTTCCATTTTTCAAGTCCTCACATAGTCATGCCGTGCTCGCGGTTGCGCTCGCGGACGTGGGTTTTTTCTTCCTTCGGCTTTTCGGCTTGGGGGGTTTGCTTGGATTCGGCGGCAGGCGAAATGAGGCGGGAAAGGGCGTCTGTTTTTTGGATGTCATGCGCGCTGGTCTTGTTGAGCGCAGCGCCCGCCTGCCGCCCCGCTTTTTCGGTGTCCTGCGTGTAGAGCACGGCCTGATCGCGGGCGCGCGTGAGGTTCACATAAGTTTCCCGGTCGCCATGCTTGCCGCCTTCCGTGTTGTGATGGATGAAAACCCTGTCCACCGTTTGCCCCTGCGCGGCGTGACTGGTGCTTGAATAGGCGTGCTCAACCTTGAGCGCGGCGCGCTGGTCGATCTGGACCCGCTGAGCTTTATCACCCTCGCCGATCCGCAAGTGCACGCGGTCGCCATCGATTTTTTCAACGTGCGCGGCCTGCCCGTTACGAACTGCCGTGCCGTCTGGCAATTTGTGGTTTTCGGTGAATCGCAAGCGGTCCCCTGCCGCTAGTTCGCGCGCTTCTGGGTTGTAGGCCTGGGTCTTGAGCCGTGCCGGGTCGATGATGTGTTCGCGGCCCTGCGTGTCACGGCAATGCAGTGTGTTTGTGCGGCTGTCGGCGCGCTCAACGTGCAGCATCGTGCCGCGCTCAAAACGCTCGGTTTTGCTCGATGTTTGCAGGATTTGGCCGGGCTGGTAGTTCTCAGCGCGCTTGCTTTCAACAGCGCTCATGTCGGCTTTGCGCAGGGTTGTCACCTGCGCGCCCGCGCCGAGTTCGCCGCGCTCCTTGAGTTCTTGTCTGATGCTTTGATTGATCGCGCGACGATCCGAATTCGTCGCGGTCACGATCAGCGTTTTTGAACGCTGCTCTGGCGAGAGCGCGGTGTAGTCCTTGGCGATCTGCTTGATGACCTGGGCATTGTCGAGCTTCGCCGCCTCGCGCTTTTCATGCCTCGATGCGTCGGGTTTTAGAGCGTCCTGAGCGCCCCGCGACTCCTTGACTTCGATGCGCTGTAAAGCCTTCGTGTGCTGATTGTTGAGCACGTCGCGCACAGCCGATTTCATGTCATCTGTGCGCTGGCGTCGGATGCTGTCGGCCCCGAGCGTTGCGGTCGGCACATGCGATTGAAGGCGCTCAAACGCCCGCCCGGCTTCGACGGCCTGGTGTTGCTTGGAGTCGCCTAAAAACACGGCCCGCGCCCCGGCATCGGCCGTTGTGCGAAGCACGGCGTTGACCTCGCGCTGCCCTGCCTGGCTGGCTTCGTCCATGATCCTTAGTTCGCGCGTGTGGGGTTTGATGATGGGGCTGGTGACACGCGATTCCTGGGCCTGCCGCTCTTCGATCAAGTGCTTTGCGGTGGTCGTGGTTTTGATGCCGCTTTCTTGCTCCATTTTGGAGGCCTGCTCGCTGCCGTTACTGTGCCCGATGACGGCCCAACCCTTGGCTTCGGCTGCCTCGCGGACAAACTCAAGCATCGTGGTCTTGCCCGTGCCGGCCAGGCCCTGCACGGCCTGAAAACGGTCATCGCCGGTCAGAATTTGCCGGGCGGCTTGGCGCTGCTCATCGGTCAGGGCAAAGCCCTTTCGCGTCTCGAAGGCATCAAGCGATTGGCCGAACTCGCGCGCGTTCATCACGCTTTCATGCGCCCCGCGCCCGGCTTCGGCCTGTTGCACCATGTCCCGCTCTGCGGCTTGCGCCGCGGCGGTGGTGTAGCGGTCGCCGTCGCGCAGCAAGTCACCCGATTGTTCTTGTCGTGCGATCTCTTTTTCAATCGCTTGCCAGTCGCAGGCCCCGGCAGCAAAGCGCGCGGCCTGCTGGTGCAGGTCTTTGTCTTGGAAAAGAAATTCGCGTTCGGTCAAATGCTTTTTGGCCTGCTCCACCGCCTCGCGGGCGGCGTCTGAGGGCTTGGTGCGGTCGGCGGCGATGGCGAGGGGGCTGTGCAGCGCGGCAGGCTTCACGTCCAGCGCTGCGGCCTGGGCCTGCCAGCGGGCGGCGTGGGCGTCGCGGGTTTCCGGCAGGTCTTTGCCGTCGCGCGTGGCAAGTGTGGCGATCTGGCGCATGTCGTGGCTTGCTGTGGCGCGCGTGTGGCCGCGCTCGGCCAGCGCCGCCTCGATTTGCTGGGCGCGCTGTGAAAAGTCCTTGAGGTCATCGCGGCTGTAATCGGCGATTTCAACCCGGCCCTCGCGGTCGTGAGTCACCGCATAGCCCGCTTTCTGTAGCTCGCGAGAAAGGATTAAGTGATACACCGCATCAGCGGCTCGGCGGAGGGCCAAAATCCGCTCGTTGCTCAGGCTGTAAGCCCGCCCCGTGGTGGGGTCGAGGGTCAGGTTCGCAATCAGGGCGTGGATGTGCAGTTGCGGGTCTTTCGCGCGGCTGCTGACGTGCTCGAATATGGCAATCGCGAGGTTGCCAGTGCGTATGGTTTTGCCGCCGATGCGCGCTTGCGCAGCGTGGCTTTGCAAGTAGTCCAGCGCGGCGGCCACGGCGATGCGGTGCGCGTTGGCCGCGCCCTCGCGGCCATGCACAAGGGCCTCGATGCTGACGCTTTTTGGCGCGCTTATCGTGAGGTCATAGCCTGCACGATGCTCTCTTTCGCCGTTGGCCCCAGTCCGCCCCAATTCGCGCGGGCCGGTGGCGTCAACCACGCGACCGCCGAGGGTTTGAACCAAATCATTTTGATTGACCTGGCCGCGAAGGCCCAGCGCGGCGGCGGCCTTTCCGCGCCAGGCCGAAGGCGTAGCCTCGCCCGAGTAATACTCGGCAGCCGCTTGTTCTTTTGAGTAATAGCCCGCAGCGGCTTCACCGCTTTTGATGGCGCTGAATGAAATCATGACTTGTCCTCATGGTGGAGATCGCCCGGCGCGGGCCGGGCGGTGGGGTTAAAGAAGGTCGTCCAGCGCGTCGAGCGCCGGGGCCGATGCCGGGGCGGGCGGCTCCGGCTGGCGTGACGCTTGGGTCAGCACGGGCGCGGGGCGCTCGCGCTTGGTGAAGGGCTCTGCGATAGGTTGACGCTGCTGCGGGATGGGAAGATCAACCTCGCACACCGGCACGTCGCCGGCCAGGTTCAGCACCCCTCGCAGATCCTTCATCTTCATGAGCTGCGACGGCAAATAAATGCGTTCAATCGCGATTTGCTCGCTCGCGCTTTCGCTTTGGCTTGACCCGCCCCCGCCGGCGCTGCTGCTCGTGCTCGATGATTTGGAGTTGACCCAGCGGCTTATTTGATGGTCGCCGATTTGTTGGGACAAATACTCGGCAGTTTGGGCGTCGGCCGTGCGAAGAATGAGGCTTGAGCCCACCGACGACAGAATCGAGCGCGCGGGTTGCTCGCCATACAACGCATTGATTTGCGCGATGCTTTGCATGCCGAGAATGCTGCACCCCCCATGCTTGCGAGCGTTCGTCACAAAATTTTCAATGTTTGAGACTTTCCCGATACTCGAAAATTCGTCCAGAATCAGCCACCCGCGCCGCTTTTCATCGGGGGGCAGAGTCATCAAGGCTTCGCAAAAAATGTCCACCTGCGCCGCGATCAGCGGGCGAAGGGGGTACATCTGGCTCGTTGTGTAGTTCCAAAACAGCCAGCCCTTTCCCGCCTGATCGCGCTGGTTGACCCATGCGCGAATGCTGAAAGCATCGCGCCCCGCGTCCGGGTCGAGGCGGGAAAATGGGGTGAGGTAAGTTGAGACGATGGCCCGCACCGATGCGAACATTTTTTCGGCCCCCGGCGCGATCAGTCCATAGGCGGGGCTTTTGGACAGCACTTCGTCGAGTTCTTCCAGCGCGGCAAAAATCGACAGGTTAAGGATGTCGCGGTTCGTCAAATTGCGCTGCCAGCAATACGAAAGAATCGCTTGCATGAAGGCCTGCGCATACGAATTCCACTCCGCCCCCGATCCCTCGCCGTCCGGGATGATCGCGCGAGCCAGGACGAGCGCGCTGTGCTCATCATCGAACTCGCTGAGAAGAGACCATGCCGGCGCGCGGGCGTCCAGTGGGTTCAGAATCGCGTCGCGCTGCGAGTTGTAATAGCGCGAAAGGTAAATGCCGCTGCGATCAGAAATTAGGCCAAAGTCCGCACCTGGGCGGGCGTCGAGGGTGTCGATGATGTTAGTCACAGACACCGACTTGCCCACGCCCGGCGACCCCGAAAAAATGAAGCCGCGATTTTCAAGACGCCGGGGGATGCGAAGGCTTCCAATGGTGATGCGGTAATCATCGGCCGGCGCGGCTGGTGCGGCGGGTGTATTCGCGGCGGATTGCTTTTGTTGCAGGGATTCAGGTTTTGAGAAAAAGCCCATGATGACGATGCTCCTAAAATAGGTTGGTGATACTGGCATTCATCGCCCCGCGAAATGTTGCGGGGCGATGGGTTGCGGTTATTGTTGGTCGAGCTTGTCTTGCAAGCCCTGGCTCTTTTTTGCTCCGCGCAGCGATGAGGTTTTGCGGGTGTTATTGCTCAGGCCCAGCATCAACTCAAAACTGTGGCGCGCGGTGATGTATTTGAGCGCACCGAAAAACAGGGCCAGGCCGAGGGAAATAAAGAGAAGATAAGCCGATGCGGCAAAGCCAATGGAGAGGCCCCATTGATACCCCCCTGGAAATGTCTCAGCAAACAAATAGATGGGCTCAAATGTGCTTGAATAAAAGCCAGACCATCCTAGCGCACCGAAAATGAGAAGAAAAATCGGGGCAATGGATTCGCGGGCATACACCAGCGCGGCAAAGTGCAATTCCCTTGTGTTGTAATTCTCGGTCGTGATTGACCAAATACCCGCCTTTTCAAGCCGATTGGATGCGCCCATAAAAATGAATGACGCAAGAGCGACAATCGGCCCCGATAAAACGGGCAGGCTGAAACCCAGGGCGTAATACAACAGCGGGGCAACTGCGAAGGCGATAATACCGAACCGAGAAAGCGCGCGATATTTATTGCCGTCTGCCTTTCTGCTGAATGCCGGGGCAATCAGAGACGTTGAGAAAAACAGAAATGCGCCAAGCATCAAAGCGGGCAACGCCTGCGTGCTACCCGTGTTTGAGATATTCGACGGGCCAAAAATCGGGCTCAGCATGCCGAAGAAAAAAAGCAGGGAAAAAAGAGCGATGGTTAAGAATGAAGCGAGATTCAGGGTGTCGAATCCGCGCCTTTTGTAAATCGCATAAGCGCCGACAAGCCCGATCAGTGAGGCGGCGATTAAGGCCATAAAAAGATGGCCCGCTCCAAATGATAGAACGGAAGACAAAAAAGTGAGGTAATAAGACATGGTGACTCTCCTTGGTGGTGTTAACGCTGCGCGCGGTGCGCTTGGAAATAATCGTGAATAAGCCGGGGCATGTTGTTATTCAGGTACTCGATAACTCCTTTCATGGTTTCTCGGTCAATCAGTTTAGTTTGCTGGTATTCAAGCATTTGACGCTGCGCTTCCTCGATGCCGGTCAAACTTGACTCTGTTAATGCGCGCATGCGGCAATACTGTCCCGCGCTCATGCCGGATTTGTCAGCCAGCGACTTGATGGCTTGATAATCCTCTGCCGTAACTCCGAAGTTGATATATCGTCTGGACATACTGTGCCTTTAGGTTGATGTGGGGCGCTGGATTGCTCCCCCGCACCCTCATTCATCGGGCAGCGAAATTTTTAGGTGTGACAGGGGTTCTTAGAGGGTGGCGGGCGCGAAACTGTCACAGCGCAAGGAATGGCTTGTGACAGGCTCCGGGCCTTGCTGCGCTTGGGCTTGCGGGGTTTGCATACCATGCGTAGTGTGTGCCCTCTTTAGGTTGATGAAGCGCAGCGGAATCAACCGGCAAACCAGCAGGGTTTTGATAATCCGCTTAGGCGGATTATCCCCGTGACTTTGGTGGACCGAAATGAGGTTCATGGGTTACTCCATTTCATCGAGCTTGGATTGCGCTGATTGTGGGGATGGGTTGGCTCCGCGCATAATCTTGTCCGGCGTCGGGGTGAAGGCCTTATGCTGCAAATGGGAAAGCAGCCAGAACCGAGATAACAGCGCGGTGGCGGCGGCGACAAACCCGGCAATCAGGCAGGGGATGAGATAAGGCCAAAGGCTAACCCCTGTGTCTTGAATATAAACCGTGTTCAAACGGGGGAACCAAGATAATGCACCCAGCCAGTGCATAAACGCGGCGGCTAGATAATAGAGAAGACCGGCCTGCACCTGCGGGCGGGGTGATAACCCGAACCAAAACCATAAGGCGAACCCGGCGATAAAGCCGAGAGCCCAGGCGAGAATATGGCCGTGCAGGCGGATGGCCGCCAATGCGATTTTGATTTGCTCGGGGGTTTTGATGTCTGCGGACATTTCATGAACTCCGATCATGGTGGAAAGGCACGGGCCGGGGGCGGCCCGTTAACCCAAAATACGCGCGGCGGAAAGTATTAACCCGCCATGCGCTCGCCCCGTTTATCGATAAATCAGGGCATCGAGGGTCGCGCCGTCAAATACCGGCTCGCCTTGAATATTGAAATTCGATTCGAGCCACTGCGCGCGGGTCGGGCGAAGTGGGTAAAGGTGTTGAGTGTGTAAATGCACAATCTCATCGGCCTTGTCGATTTCGGCTTGAAAAATCGAGGCGATAAACCGGGATTCGCGACGCGATGAGATAACCCCGCCCGCTGCTACGCCCAGCGCCGCGGAGGCGAGGATATAAGCCGGTGGTGAGTAATGCGATATAACCGCGATGACCGCGCCGATGATCGAGAAGATCAGGGCAAAAAAGAGAATGAGGGCGGTGTGTTCGGACTGCATTTTGATGAATTGGGTTTTCATGGTTTTGCCTTTCGGGTTAGTGGGGTGAAGGGTTAATTGAGGTTGGAATGGCCCCATGCGGGGGTCATTTGTGCGCCTGGCTTTTGCTCAAGTCGCTCGGCCATGCTTTGCAAAACAAGCTGAAAAAAGATGGTTTCGCGAGAATTCAAAAGAATTTGGGATTCGAGGCCATCGGCCAAAATGGAAATGGAATAGACGCCCGGGGCCTGGTGCTTGATGAGATAGTTTTTCATGCTGATTCCTTGAGTTGGGCGGGGATTTGGGATAGAGCGATGCCGAGCGCGAGCGACACCGCGGCGGGATAATGAGAAATCGAGGTTCGCGTTTTGATTCTGTTGAAACACTCCAAAATCAACTGCGCGCACTGAAAATCAGTATCAAAAATCCCAGCGAGTTGGGCTTCTTTTTGCAGGACCTCGGCCCGCGCGGTCGGGGTGTCGAGCGGCCCTTCAAAAAATTCGCGCCTGATTTTTGTGTAGGCTGATTGGGTGGCGGCGGGGTCTTGATTTGGCTGGGGTGTTTGGGGGATATTCACTTTTCCGTGCTCCTGGGGTTGTGGGTTGGTGGGTATAGGTATTCACCGGCGCGCGAAATTTTTTTGAGTTGGGGTGGGCGAGCCGAGCGGCGGGCAAAAAAAAGGCCCGCGCAGGGCGGGCTGGGTGGTGGTGCGGCTTGATTTGCGGGCCGCTGGCGGTCTTAATGGGTTGGGTTAGGGGGGGTGTAGGGTCGGAAGTTGGAAGGGCTGCTGTGGGCTTTTAGGTTTAATACCTTGCGCCGCGCGTATCTTTTCTTAACGGGCCGCCCCCGGCCCGTGCCTTTGGCCGGAAGGTGGCAGGTGGCAGGTTGGTGGCAGGTTGAAATGGCAACCTGCCACCTCTTAAGCCATTGAATTCATTACAAAATCCTGGAAAAGGTGGCAGGTGGCAAGTTACTTGATCAATTAATACACGCGCGCGCTCATGCATGCGTGTGCAGAGGTGTTTGCAAAACAACCTGCCACCTGCCACCGAATAACGATTACACCTTGAAACGCAAGGTTTTATGCGGGTTCCAGGGGTGGCAAGTTGGTGGCAGGTATAACGCTTAACCTGCCACCAACTTGCCACCCAACGCGTGGCTCGGTCTTGTGTTGGCGTGGGTTTTGTGGCTGCACGCGCCTTCGCCAAAAAAAGATCTACAAAAAGATCCGAACGTTGTAGCATAGGGTTATGGACACTATCAACCACCCCGCCACCCCAGACCTCCCTCACGTTGTTGGGGGCTTTTCGACCATCCTTGCCGATCCCCCTTGGCAGTTTCAGAATCGGACGGGGAAAGTGGCGCCAGAGCACAGACGATTGTCGCGTTATGACACGATGACGCTCGATGAGATCAAGGCGCTCCCCGTGGCGGCTGTGGCCGCAGCGAGCGCGCACTTGTATCTATGGGTGCCCAACGCGCTCCTGCCAGAAGGTCTGGAGGTCATGCGAGCCTGGGGCTTTCAGTACAAGAGCAACCTCGTGTGGGCCAAACGGCGCAAAGACGGCGGGCCGGACGGGCGCGGCGTCGGCTTTTACTTCCGCAACGTGACTGAACTCATCCTGTTTGGTGTGCGCGGCAAGAACGCTCGCACCCTTGCACCAGGCCGATCCCAGGTGAACATGATCGAAACGCGCAAACGCGAACACTCGCGCAAACCGGATGAACAGTACCCTCTGATCGAGGCCTGCAGCCCAGGTCCCTTTCTGGAGCTTTTCGCGCGGCATCCGCGCCCCGGCTGGAGCGCATGGGGGAACGAGTCAGCGCATGATGTTGTGCCGCGCGGAGCTATCCACAAGGGCTACACCGGCGGAGCGGTCCTGCCCCAGCTCGACGGACATCCCCATCTGCCCGACGAGATTGCGCGCGAGGTTGGCATGAAGCTGCGCGAGGCCTACCTTGAAGGCAAAAGCGTGCGCGATCTGGCGCTAGAAACGAACTATCCAATCCAGCGCGTCAGGGCGCTGCTGCAAGTGGCTCAAACGCCGATGCGTCCCCGCGGTCGGCCGCTTGGTAGCAGCAACGAGGGCTCTTCGAAGTCAGTCTAAGCGGTCGCTGGAGCGGCGGGCGGCGTATAGGGTTGGCCATTCCAGGTTTCACGGCATGCTGCGACGATGAGCAGCGGACACGCGCCGACGGCACCACGTCGCACGCGCAACAGGGCCTTGTCAAAGTTGGTCGTCGTCGACGTGTTCACGTCGATCGGCAATCTTGAGTTGCGCTGCGCTTCGTCCAGCGTGGTTTGATATTGCGCCCAGAGTTCCTCGGCAAGCGCCTTTAGCGAGATGCGGTCCTGGGTGATCAAGACGGCCGCAGTGAGGGCGCCTGCGGCGTGCCAAGCCCTGTAAGCGCCGAAGTCGCGGTCTAGATTGCCGTCCTTTGCATTCCATTCCACATCGAGGGCAACGCCGCCCTTGGCGTTGTCGACCAGGTAGCCCTCTTGCACCACTCTCGGCAATCGCCGATGCAGCTCGCCCGACTTTGTGTACATCAGTCCGTAAGTGATCAAGTCGAGCCGCAGCTCGTGCCAGCCTTTTTCGCTGAACTTTGCGTCGATCTGCTTGGCCACCTCGCCGCGGTTGCCTCCGGCCTTCATCCAAGTTGGCGGGTCTAGCGAATACGTACTCAGGACGTCAACAATGTCGGCCCACTCGGCAGGGCAAACCGTCGCCAGAACCGCGGATGCGGACCCAACTTCAGCGAATCGCCAGCGCGCTCGAACAGCGGCTGGCAGAACCGAAGGATTGTTGAACGTGTAGGTTTCAATCATGCCCGCGGAGTGTACCTTCTCCCCGCGACTCGAGCGCATTCATTCGACCTGGTGAGGTTGATTGTTAAGTGTTGGGCGGTGACGTGGCGAGTGCTTCGGCGAGCGCCCGGCGCTCGGATTCGCTGCGATTCAATCCTGCGCAAAATTCAAAGATTGCGGCGCGCTCTTCAAATATTTCGCGTTGGCTTTCATCAAGTTGAATGCTTCGGGCTTCTAATTTTTCGCCCGCCGCCAATTTTTGAAGTTCTTGAAATTCATGAAAGCTGATCTTCATATCATCAATACGCCGACGGGGGCTCTCCGAGTTTGATATTGACCATTCGGCACTTTTTTCCGGCGATTTTCTTATCTTTGAATTCTAATTCTGGGGCGATCTGCTTGATACGAGCCCAAAATCTCTCCGCTGAGACCGGCATTGTGCCGGTACTTTGCGCAAAAAACCGATAATCTGAATATACATCGCCGCGCTCCGTCAAGGCGTTCTCGCTGATTGTTCCGCGCTCGTCCTGAAACCACGCTAATACATTATTTGTTTCGCGTTGACCCGATGCAAGCACGGCGCGCATTTCATTGCTGAGAGCAGGAAAGCGGCCTCGCTGTGTCAGCCGGGTCAGCCCTTCGATGGCCCAATTCAAAACACCGGAAAGTTCGGACTGAATGATTTTTTGAGCGAGCATCGGGTCTTTTTCGTGGTCTTGAAACTGACGCTTGAAATCAATAATTGCAAAGCGTCTCCAAAATCCATGAGTTTGATCTGAAATGGAAGGTAATTCATTGCCGCAAATGATCCATTTTGCCATTGGCTTTAGATTGATCGGGTCTCTAAATTTTCGATCAATCTGCACAACCCCCCCAGAAATTAAAGTTTTGAGCCGTTGTTCATCGATTCGGCGCGGCGTTTCATCGACCCATGCGAGGCTTGAGCCGATCAATGAAACAAGCGCAAATCCGTCCAGATTATTGAGCCCCGGCGTGCTGATTTTTGAGTGCAGCGCGGCCAGAATTTCAACCAATGTCGATTTTCCGTTGGCACCGCTGCCCAGCCACCACATCCCCGATTGAAATCTTGTATCTGGCATGAGGGTGTATCCCGCATATTCCTGGACGAAATTTCGCGTTTCTTCGTCTGGCAAAATTTCCGACAAAAATTTATGGAATAGCGGCGCTTGCGCTTCCGGCTCAAAATCGCACTTGATTTTGTATTTTAGGCCTAACCCCCTTTCGGAATTGCGCAAATCCAACATCCCAGCACCGAAATCGACATGCAAGTACCCATTTTGAAGGGGTAAAATAACGCGATCTTTAGCTTCTATTTTGGGTGTTGGGCGGGCCTTAATTAAAGCTGCGGCGGCGCAGGATGCCGCGAGGCGTGGATTTGCCTTGGATTTATGAATGTCATGCAAAGCAAGCCAATTGAACGCCTGTTTTTCGACGGCCGAAGGTTCAAGTGGCTCCCAAATATCGCCATCCCATTTATACAAAATTGAGCCGTCGGTCGAATAATTAGGGTTCGCTTCGATGCCCATCGCGAATTCAAGCTCCGCGGAAGGGCTTTTTTCTTCGCCGCCACCTGATTTTGGCTGTTTTGCCCGATTGGTTTTGATTTTTGCTTCCATCATTTCGCCCCCCTCATCGCCTCGCGCGCGGCTCTTTTCAAGTCCCCCGCGATGCGCCCGGCCTCTATCATTTTTTCGGCCCCGCCCACAAATTCACCGATCTGAATTTGTGATAGAAGATCGGCATGCGCTTGTAGCAACGCATCGGTCAGCGCCGCGACGCTCAGCCATGCGCTGGGCCCGCCGTTACACCTCGCGGCGTGGGGCATGTTGGGGTTGAAGCTGCGAGGGTGCAGGTCGGTCCAGTCCAAGCCCAGGGCCTCAAAAACATCACCCACCCCATGTCTGCAAAAGCAGTGCATTAGCGGCGAGCCATCGGGCGTGATGGCGATACTCAAATCATCATTTTTTTGGTTGTGGAGAGGGCAGGAAGCTCGCCACGAGGCGATCACACCGCCCCGTTTCCCAGCCTTTCGGACCCCCTCAAGCCGGGGCAAAAGCAGTGTTTCGATGGGGTGGCTCATTCTTCTTCCCCCCCCTCAAACAGCGCGAATTGTTGCGAATCAATCGCATCTTCGACCTGTTTTTTCTTGATTTGCTGGGCGCGGCGTTGTGTTACATGAAACACATCGGCGATCTGCCGCGTTTCGGCCTCACGCAACGCGGCTGCGATAAAGCGAGCGCGGGTTTTGTCCTCTTGCGCGGCGGCGATTGCCTCGGCCACGGCCTCAAGCGCAGCCAGCATTTCCAAGGGGTCGAGCCCGTAAAAACCTTGAGCTTGCTGGGTATTGCGTGAGTCCTCGGGGTCAACCCGCGCGCGGTCCGGCAGTGTGTCCGGCCAGCTTTTGCCAAGGCTTCTCTCTAAATTCCGTGCGCGATTGCGGGCCTTTTTTTGGCTGATGCCTTCGCGCTCGGCCAACCAGGCGTCGGCGGGGTCGATGTATTCCCCAACTCTCGCGCGGGCTGCGGGGCTGAGAGCTTCCAGCATGCGGGCGCGGTTCATTTTTGGCTCCCGGCCTGGTCGGCGATGCTGGACTTGCGGGGTCGCCCTGGGCGGCGGCGGGGCGCCAGGTCGGCGGCGGGGGCTTGCAGTTCGGGCGCGGCGCTGGGCGACAGCACGGCTTGAACATCGCTTTGCCGAGCCAGCCAAACGCGGCCCACGCGAAAAAGGGGGATATGCAGAAAGTGCAGGCGCAGCGTGCCCCGCGACGGGTTGCCCGGCTCTTGCCGAACTTCGTTGCGAACTGCGTTGTAACTGCGTCGAATCGCGAGCGAAATCTCCCGCAGCGTGACATTTTTTTCCAAAGAATCCATGACTCTTGCCCTTGAAAAATCGGGGCGCTCAATCAGGATTTGGGGCGTCACTCCACGCGGGCGCAGGCGGGCGAGCGCAAAACAACAAAGCCGCCGGCGCACGGGGCGCGGGCGGCTTGGGGTGATCTTTTTTTAGATCAGGTCAGCAGGCCCGCGCGGACGCGGGCTGCGATGGGGCGCTGGGCGATAAGGCGGGGGGTCAAAGTGAGGCTGGGCAGACCCAGGCCGAGCGCCTGGGGGTCGGCGGGCGCGGCGGTGGCGGTGGCGCTGGTGGCCGCTGCGCCTGCCCTTTTAATAAAAAGAATGAGCATCGCTACAAGCGCGGCGACGAGAACAGGCAGCGCAGCGCGGGCGGCTTCTTTTTCTTTTTTGAAGCGCCTCGCCCAGGCAATTTCAACGACATGCTGAACCTCCTGCCGCTCCAACTCTTCCCGCGTCGCGTGAGGCCAAAAGCATTCCGGGCCGAGCAGATCAAGCCACTCGGCGGGCGTTTGGGGGCGGGCCTCGAAATCCATAAAACGAATGTTATCTTATCTTGCAATGCTTGCCTAGTGCTTTGTTGCGCAAGCATAACACCCCCGTCAAGACTAATACAACTGGCGGGGCGCTTTCGTGAGAACTTATGGGGCAATGACTATCGGGCCGTGAATCGTCATAGAAAAGATTTTCGTGGCGCTGAGTGGGAATCCAGTGGGACGCCGAGACTTGCGAGACCTTGCAAAAGATTGCGCTCAGTGGGAATTGAGTGGGAATGCGCTCCCACAAAGCACAAAAAAAGCCCGACTGGTTAGGTCGGGCTTGTTCTGTAAGTGCTTGATTTACTGCGTTTTATTGGTGCCGGTGAAAGGAATTGAACCCTCGACCTTCGCATTACGAATGCGCTGCTCTACCAACTGAGCTACACCGGCGAAGCCAGCCATTCTATACCAGGGGCGGGATTTACTTTTCAGT
>NZ_NCKP01000087.1:0-10405 GCF_002282795.1 Thiomonas sp. 13-64-67 | reverse complement strand
ACAAGCGGACTGCAACGTGGCAGTGCGCCGCCCAGACCCCCGGCCCGAAGGGTTGCCCCCAGACGGGGCGTCTGCGGCGTTGTCGGTGCGAGGCAAGGCAGATAGCCTTGCCTCGCACCTCCGCCTTGCATCCCTCCCCGTCTGTGGGCAACGCGAGGGCACCAATAGCGTTAACAGGCCCTAGGGAACGCCCGGTCACTCCGGTCGTCATAAGATGAATCCATCCTTGCCACAGCGAGCACTCTCATGGCGACCAAACCTCTGAAAATCGGCATTTCGGCACGCATCGACCATCCCCAGCCCGGGCAGGCCGGGCTGCGCAGCAAAACGCTGCAGTATCTGGAGCAGTCGGTCGCGCACTGGGCCATGTCGCGCGATGTGCTGGTGTTCATGGTGCCCACGGTGGCGACGGGCGGCGGCATTGTGCGCAGCAATATCCGACTGAGCGACTACGCCGACGCGCTCGACGGCCTGATTCTCCAGGGCGGCTCGGACATGAGCCCGCACAGCTACGGCGAGGAACCGCTCAAGCCCGAATGGGCGGGCGACCCGGTGCGCGATGGCTATGAGATGGAACTGCTGCATGAGTTCATCGAAGTGCGCAAGCCCGTGCTCGGCATCTGCCGCGGCGCGCAGCTCATCAATGTCGCCATGGGCGGCACGCTCTACCAAGATCTGCCCACGCAACTCACCCACAGCCACACCCAGCATCTCAGCGACGCCTACGACCGCCATTTCCACCCGGTGCGTTTCACCGAAGGCGGCCTGCTGGCCCGCCTCTACCCCGAAGTCGATCCGGGCACACTCAACATCGTGTCGGTGCATCATCAGGCGGTACGCTCGCTCGGCCGCGATCTGGTGGTGGACGCCATCAGCCCCGAAGACGGCCTGCCCGAAGCCATACGCGGCACCGGCCGCAACTTTCTGCTGGGCCTGCAGTGGCACCCGGAATTCCATCACCCGTCCAACCCCGAGCTGCTCGACTGCACCCCCATCCTCGACGAGTTCCTGCGCAACGTGCGCAAGCGCCGCTGGTAATGCGCAGCGCCTGACAAGCCTGAAAGACACTCACCATGCAGACGCACACCCTCGCCCGGCTCTGGGTGACTGCCCAGTTCGGGCTGCTCGCCCTGATGTTCGGCTGGCCCGCGCCGCATTGGCGCCTGAGCTGGCCCGCGCTCGCGCTGCTTGCAGCCGGCGCGGTGCTGGTGCTCTGGGTGTTCTGGCACAACCGACCGGGCAATTTCAACATCGTGCCCGAACCACGCCAGGGCGCGCATCTGGTGACCACCGGGCCTTACCGCTGGATGCGCCACCCCATGTACGTCGCGCTGATTCTGTTCATGGCTGGCGTCGCCACAGCGGCGCACAGCCCGGTGCAGTGGGCGCTGTGGATCGCGCTGGGCGTGGTGCTGAATTTCAAGGCGGCGATGGAAGAGCGGCTGCTCTCAGGCGTCTGGCCCGACTACGCCGGTTATGCGCGCGTCACCCGCCGTTTCATTCCTGGCCTCTGGTAAGGCCGCAGCCAGCAGAAACGGGAACGCCAGCCCACCGCATACCGCCTGCAGCAACATCGCGCCCAGCGCGCTCCAGCCCGGCAGAAAGCTCCAGCTCGGGCTGAACGCCACCGCCGCCAACGGCAGCAACAGCGCGGCCACACAGAGTTGATAGAAGCGCCAGCGCATCAGGTCTTGTCGCTGCATCTGGGCGCAGCGCACCTGATGAAGCCCGAGCACAAAAGCCAGCGCGGCGGCCAGGGTCAACAGCCCCACCCCGCCTTGCCCCGTCGCCCAGGCCCAGACGGCGAGCAGCGCCACGCCTGCCGCGAATCCCAGCCGCGATCGCCTGCGCCCTTGCGCCGCAGCCCGCATCAGCACCGCCATCAGCCCGAACAAGAGCGCCACGCGCCACAGCGCGGAGCGGTCTACGGCGAGATACAGGCAGGCCCATTGCACAGTAAACAGCGCTCCGCCCCAGAGCGCGGGCAACAGCCAGAGCAACAGCATGGCCCAAGCCACCGCAATAGCCGCCTGAAACAAGGCCGCCACCTGCCCGGCCGCGTGCTGCACGCTGCCATACTGCAGCAGCCAGCACAGCAGGGCGCCACTGAGCATCCCCAAAGGTCGGGATTTGAACGCAATAGGGGCAGAAACAAACGACATGCGTCCATTGTGACTGAACCCAGCCGACAAACGGCTTGTGAGACACGTCAAACCACACATCACGCAACTCTGCTGCAATGAAGCCACTTTGCTGATCTGCCCCACGCCATGAACTGGAACTCTCTCGCGCAATTCATCCATCTGCTCGCCGTGGTCATCTGGATCGGCGGCATTCTTTTCATGGATGGCTTTCTGGCGCCCGCGCTCAAACGCGCCATCGCGCAGGCCGAGCCGCGTGCTCGGCTGCTTTATGGACTGTTCCGTAATTTTTTCGCCGTGATCTGGGGTGCGGGCGCGTCGCTGGTCATCACCGGCTACGGCATGGTGTTTTTGCGCGGCGGGTTTGGCGTGCTCAGCTCAGCGCAATGGGTAATGGTGGTGCTGGGCAGCCTCATGGTGCTGCTCGCGCTATATATCTTTTTCGTGCCCTTCCTGCGCATGCACAGCGCCGTTGCGCGCAGCGACTGGGGCGCGGCCTGCGCGCACGCCGCGCAGATTCGCGCCCTGTCTGCGATCAACATCGTGCTCGCCGTGCCCACCATTCTGTCGGGCGTCTGGGCGATTTTCGGCGCACCGTTCTGACGCGGTGCGCCGCGGGCCCTGAATCAGCGTTCAGCCCTTTTTCGCCTCGCGTTCGGCGGCCAGGGTGGCGGCCACGCCAGGACGCGCTTCCATGCGCGCCTTGTAGCGCACCAAGGCGGGCCAGGGCGACAGATCCACGCCGACAAAACCGGCCCAGGTCAGGATGGTGTAGAGATAGGCATCGGCCACGCTGAAGCCGCTGGGCAGCAGGTAGTCGTGTTGGCCCAAGGTCTGGGCGATCAGGGCGAAGCGCTCGGCCAGCCTGGCCTTCTGCGCGGCGATCAGGTCGGCGCTGCTGGCCGGGTTGAACAGCGGGCTGAACTGCTTGTGCAACTCGGTGGAGATGAAGTTCAGCCATTCCTGCAACTGATAGCGCGCCAGCGTGCCGTTGGCCGGGGCGAGATGCATCTCGGGTTTGCGATCGGCCAGGTATTGCACGATGGCCGGGCCTTCGGTGAGGATGGTGCCGTCGTCGAGTTGCAGGGTAGGCACATAGCCCTTGGGGTTGATGGTGCGGAAGTCGCGCCCATCGCTGGTCTGCTTGGTCTTGAGATCGACCTTGACCACGTCATGCGGCAGGCCGAGCTCGTGCAGAACGATGTGCGGTGAGAGCGAGCAGGCGCCGGGGCTGTAGAAAAGCTTCATATCAGAGTCTCCAGGAAGTATCGCCGCAGTCTTGTTGCCTTGGCGACGGGGAGTCATCGTAAGTCGGGGCGCGGTTTTCTGCAGGCGCTGCCCAACTCACGCCGGGGCCGTGGTGCGGGCCTGTTTCGCCAGTTCGACCAGGGCCGCGCGGGCGGCCTCGGCGTCGAGCACGGGCTCGGGGAAGTTGACGCGCAGCACATGGCCGTCGGCGCGCACGTCGAAGCCATCGCAGTCGATGCCGACCATCGCCGCGTCCAGTACCTCCACGCCATGCACATGGCGGCAGTATTCGCGCAGGTTGTGCGCATGGTCGGCGTTCATGTGCGCGAGGATGCCCTCCTCGGCAGCGGCCAGCGCGGGCGCGGCGGGCGGGGCGTAACGCTCGGGGCGAATCCAGTGGATCTTGCCGAAGCCGCCGATGAAGCGCACGTCTTCCACCCGCAAACGATAGAAGTGAAAGTCGTGCATGGCGAAATAGCTCTCGGCCTGCGGCAGGTAGCGCAGGTAGCGCGCACCGAAGCCCGCCTTGTCGGGTAGGCGTTCAGCGCGGCCGACCAAAGTGACGCGGCCAGCGGCCTGCATGTCTTCGGCGCAGGGATGCACGATGAGGCTCACCCGCGGGTCGGCGTCGATGTTCTTGGTGTGTTCGGCCAGGGTGGAAATGAGAATGACGGGGTGTCCCTCGTGGTCGAGCACATAGGGCGAGACCGAGCCGAAGGGAAAGCCGTCCAGCCGCTTCGACAGCGTGGACAGCACGCCATTTTGATGATTGCGGACAAACAGACGGGCCTCCTGGCCCAGGGCAAGCGCGCGTTCGGTATCAGCCATGATGCCGTTCCTCTATGTTGTTGATGCGATTGCAGCAGCCTAGCCTTAACCTCGGCTGAATGCGCTCTGAAACGGTCTTTATGACCGTTTGTGGCCGTTCGCGACCGTTTCACCCGCCCGGGTTTTGCACATCGCGGGCTTCGATGATGTCGCGCAGCCAGTAGATCAGCACCACGCCCGGCACGGCTGCGACGACGGTGAAAAGATAGAAGTTCGGCCAGCCCAGCGCATCGACCAGATAGCCCGTGGCCGGGCCGACATACACCCGCCCCACCGCCGACAGCGCCGACAACAGCGCAAACTGCGTGGCGGAAAAGCGCACATCGCACAGCGCCGACAGCAGAGCGACAAACGCCGCCGTGCCCATGCCGCCGGTGAAGTTTTCCACGCCGATCGCCAGACCCATGAGCGCCAGACTTTGCGGCGAAATCGCCAGCACCCAGTAGGCCAGATTAGAGGCGCCCTGCAACACGCCGAACAGCAACAGCGCCCGCCACAGCCCCAGCCGCGCCTGCAAGGCCCCGCCCAGCAGCGCGCCGACGATGGTGGCGACCAGCCCCATGCTCTTGTTCATCAGGCCCACATCCGCCGGGCTGAAACCCACGCCGCGAATCAGAAAAGTGGTGGACAAGGCCCCGGCGAAGGCGTCGCCCAGCTTGTAAAACACGATAGCCAGCAGCAAGACCCAAGCCCCCTTGCGGCTGAAAAATTCTTGCCAAGGCTCGACCACCGCCTCGCGCAGGGTGCGCGGCGGTTTGGCATGCAGCGGCGGGCGCGGCGCCCACAGAGTGACGAGGGTGAGCACGAGCATCAGCCCGGCCATGAGGGCGTAGATGCCGCGCCAGCCGGTCACATCGGTGGCGAGCCATAGCGCCAGACCGCCCGAAACGATCATCGCCAGCCGGTAGCCCAGCACCAGCACGGCGGCCCCGGCGCTGCGCTCGGCGGCGGGCAGCACATCGGTGCGATAGGCGTCGATCACGATGTCTTGCGAGGCCGAGAAAAACGCCACGCCCACGGCTAGCAGCAGCAGCGGCACGGCACGCGCGCTGGCGGCGTCCACGCCGAGCCGCTCGGCGGCATGCACCAGCCCCGGCCAGGCTGCTGCCTGATCGGGGCCGGGCACGCCGACAAAGGCCATCAGACCGAGCATGGCCGCCAGCAGCAGTTGCGCCAGCAGCAGCCAACCACGCCGCCGCCCCAGCCAACGCCCCCAGAACGGCACGGCATAACGATCCATCGCCGGCGACCAGAGGAACTTGAACACATAGGCCTGCCCGACCAGGGTGGCAAAGCCGATGGCCTTCAGGCTCAGCCCTTCGACCGTGAGCCAGGCCTGCAACGTGCCCGCCGTCAGCGCCAGCGGCAGCCCTGAAGAAAACCCGAGCAGCAAGACCGCGGCGATGCGGCGGTTGCCGAAAACCGCCCAGGCCGAAACTGCGGGCGGCGTGTCGTTCATGGAATCTGCGGGGGCGGACATCGAGGGATGAAAGCATTAGGCCAGGGCGCAGGATACCCAAGCCCCGCGCTCAACCCGGCGCCATCTCTCCCGGCAGGGGCCAACCCAACAATTCGGCCAGACGATTGACCACCCATTGCGCTTCCGCAGCGTTCACGCCGGAGTCGGGCGTGCACAGGCCGCGCCACACCCGCAACAGCACATCATCGTCGGTGACGTGCAGGCTGGACTTGATCTCCGCGGCGTGCTCGGTCAGCATCGTGGCGAGGTCTTCGCAGAACTCATAGCGCGCGGTGATGACCTCGCGCGGCGCGCTGGGGCGGCTGCGGTGCGGCGCCAGATAGAGCGCGATGAACGAGGGCGGAACGACGAGCTGCGAGTCGTTCAGGCTGAAACCGCCCCCAGACTCGCTGCGCTCGTTTCCCCCCGAGGGGAGGTCAGTTCCTTCGGAACGGCCGTGCGGAACTGACATTACTCGAACCCGACGACCGGATGCGGCTGATACGGCGCCTCCAGCGCCGCCCGCTCCTCGGCGCTGAGCGAGACCGACAGGGCGGCCACGGCGTCGAGCAGATGCTGCGGCTTGGACGCGCCGATGATGGGCGCGGTCACGCCCGGCGTGTCCAGCACCCAGGCCAGCGCCAGTTGCGCGCGCGGCACGCCCCGTTGCGCGGCCAGCTTGCCCAATGCCTCGACGATGTCGCGGTCGTTGTCCTGTGTGCGCGCGAACAGTTTGGCGCCGAACGCGTCGCTGGCGATGCGCGGGGTGTGTTCCCCCCAGGGCCGCGCCAAGCGACCGCGCGCCAGGGGGCTCCATGGCAGCACCGCCACGCCTTGATCGCGGCACAGCGGCAGCATCTCGCGCTCTTCCTCGCGGTAGAGCAGGTTGAGTTCCGGCTGCATGCTGACAAAGCGCGTCCAGCCATGTTGCCGCGCGACCTGCTGGGCTTTGGCGAACTGCCAGGCGAACATGCTCGACGCGCCGATATAGCGCGCCTTGCCCGCCTTGACCACGTCGTGCAGGGCCTCCATGGTTTCTTCGATGGGGGTGTGCGGATCCCAGCGGTGGATCTGGTAGAGATCGACATAGTCCATGCGCAGTCGTTTCAGGCTGGCATCGATCTCGAACAGAATCGCCTTGCGCGACAGGCCGCCGATATTGGGTGCCTGCCTCGACGGAAAGCGCACCTTGGTCGCCACCACGATCTCCTCGCGGCGGGTGAACTCGGGCAGCACGCGGCCGAGAATCTCCTCGGAGGTGCCGTCGGAATAGGAATTGGCCGTATCGAAAAAGTTGATGCCCAGTTCCACCGCCTGCCGAATCAACGGACGGCTGGCGGCTTCATCGAGCGTCCAGGGATGATTGCCGCGCTCGGGCACACCATAAGTCATGCAGCCCAGACAAATGCGCGAGACTTCAAGGCCGGTATGGCCCAGTCGGGTGGTTTTCATAGGGGTTTCTTTCAAAGTGTGCGGGCCTTCACATCTATAGCCACCCGGTATTTTGCGGCGTCTGCAAACCCCCCGCACAACGCGCGCGCAAGGGGCCGTCTGCGGCCAGCGGGTGGCGCTCGGAGTCGGCTCGATTATTTGGGCCAATTACTTGGGCTGAGTTGTGTTGCGGTTTGGAGGTGCATCACAGCCCGCCCGAGTTGGCCGCGCTGTCGAACAGCTTGGTCATCAAGGATTTCGACAGGCAAGCTGCGGCTTTTTTTGGAAAACTCTCCCGGCAGTTTCCAGCCAGAAAAAACAGCTTCGACCGCATGATCGCTGCGCATGCCATCTCCTTGGGGATCACGTTAGTGACCAACAACGCCGCCGATTTTGCGCTTTACGTCGATGCCGGGCTGGTCGTCGAGAACTGGACGACTTCCGCCTGACGCAGAAGACTTGTGTTGTCGTTCCACTGCAGGGCACCGAACCTCGGCTGGGTCTGCTGTTGCTTTCTTCGGCGGATCGTTGATAACCAGACGCTTCCAACCGACCGGCGCAGGGCCACGAGTGGCTTGCGGCATTCTTGCCGCCGTATTCATATTCATTTATATTGGGAGCCAAGCATGTCCCGAACAACGACCACGACCATGACGGTGCGTCTCAGCGGGCCACTCAGTGAATTCGTCGCCACCAATGTGGGCGAGCAAGGTGATTACGAGAACATCAGCGAATACATGCGCGACCTGATCCGCCGTGACAAGGCGCGCAAAGAGCAAGAAGCATTTGACCGGCTAAAGGCCGAGCTGGCCCATGCCTTCGCCGCCCCGGAGAGTTCGTACCGCCCCCTATCTGCCGCCGAGGTGATCGCGCGCAACCGGGGCTGACGGCGTGGCCCAAATTCGGCTTCAGGAAGCGGCGTCCTGGAGATTCGACGAGATCTACCGCTACACGCGCGATCGCTGGGGTACGGAACAAGCCGACCGCTACATCAACGGGCTGTTCGAGGCTTTCGACGGCATCGATTCCCACCAGACCCATTCCAAGCCTATTCCCGCCGACTTTGGCATTGAAGGTTATTTTTTCCGCTACGAACGGCATTTTGTCTATTGGCGCCGCCTCTGGAATGGGGACATTGGCATCGTGACCCTCCTGCATGAGCGGATGCACCAGATCGACCGGTTCCGGGACGATTTCGGCTTGTAGTTGGACTGGCCGACAGAAATCAGCATCACCACAATGTGCCGAAATTCAAACATGACGCTGCGTGCATCTCGTTTGCCACGGCTTAGTTGTCTATCGGCATGTGACTTAAATCAGCATCGGCGCCAAGACGCTGGTCTCCGCCGGCCACCCCTGCAGACTGGATCAGCGTATGGGCATCGCGCGCCAGCAGCGCCACGACAACCGACAGCAGCACGACCACGCCGCTATGTCCGAGTGAGAAAAACAGCCCCACCGCCACCGGGCGCTGGCCGTCTTGGCGCAGCTTGCGGGTGACGTTGTCGATGGCGGCGATGTGGTCTGCATCGAAGGCGTGGCGCAGACCGAGAAAGTAGGCCAGCGCACCGATACCCAGCAGCGCCGGATGGCCGGGCAGCAGCGCCAGCAGCCAACCCCACGCCGCGACATGCAGTGCCAGCAGGGTGAGGCCCGTGGCGGTGAGGGCGCGCCGGTCGAGTCGGCCCAAGCCCGGTCGGTTGGAGGTCGGCATGGTCGGAAGGTGCAAGAGTCAGCCCGCCTGTAGCAAGCCCTTGGTTTCGATGAACTGCACCACGGCGTCCAGTCCGTCCAAGGTCTTGAGGTTGGTCATGGCGTAGGGTCTGTTGGGACGCATGCGCTCGGTGTCGGCGCGCATCACGTCGAGGTTGGCGCCCACATGCGGAGCGAGGTCGGTTTTGTTGATGACGAACAGGTCGCTTTTGGTGATGCCGGGGCCGCCCTTGCGCGGAATTTTTTCGCCGCCGGCCACATCGATGACGTAGATCGTCAGGTCGCTGAGTTCCGGGCTGAAGGTAGCGGCCAGGTTGTCGCCGCCGCTTTCGATGAACACGATGTCGGCATTCGGAAATTGCTCCAGCATGCGGTCGACCGCTTCGAGATTGATCGACGCATCTTCGCGGATGGCGGTGTGCGGGCAGCCGCCGGTCTCCACGCCCAGAATGCGCTCAGGTTCGAGCGCGCCCGCCACGGTGAGCAGGCGCTGGTCTTCCTTGGTGTAGATGTCGTTGGTCACCACAACGAGGTCGTAGCGGGCGCGCATCGCCTTGCACAGCATTTCGAGCAGGGTGGTCTTGCCCGAGCCCACCGGGCCGCCGATGCCCACGCGCAGCGGCGGCAGGCGCTTGGTGCGATGGGGAATGTGATGCAGCGGTGAGGCGTTGGCAGTGGTGGAGGGGTGTGCGCTCATGATCGGAACAGTCGGGAATATTGGGTTTCGTGACGGCTGCTGAGAATGGCCAGCAGGGGCGAGAAGCTCTGCCAGTCGTCCATACGGTGTTGCAGGTTTCGTGCCTGCGCCACGGCGGCGGGAATGTCGGGCGCAAGCGCGGCGAGCAGGCGCTGCCCCGCGCTCTGGCCCAACGGAACCGCCCGCAGCGCCGCCTGCACTTGGTTCTCCAGCCAGGAGAAGGCCAGCGCGTGCGCCATCTGTTCGGCGTCCAGCCCCAGGGCCAAGCCAGCCAGGGCGAAGGCCAGCGGCCAGGCGGGCGCGGGTTCGAGTTGAGCAGCGAGCGGCAGTGCGGGATGGTCGGGGCGCAGATTGCGTAGCCACTCCAGCATGGAGCGGCCCATCTGCTGGCTTTGCTGGCGCAGCTCAAAGGTTTCGCGCGTGGCCAGCACCCAGGTCTGCACGGCGCGCAGCGCTGCGAGGTCTGCTGCAGACCAGGCCGCATGCGCGGCGCAGGCAGCCGGCAGTTCGCTGCGCGCAAGCGTGAGCTGCAACTGACCGCGCAGCCAGGCCAGTGTCTGCGCTTCGTCGGTGACGAAGCCCGCGTCCACCGCCGCTTCCAGCCCCTCGGAATAGCTGAACCCACCCACCGGCAAGGCGGGGGAGGACAGCCACATCATCGCGAGTTGCGGGGCGGGGCAGGCTTGCGGCTCAATGCCCATGGGAATGATCGTGACCCTGCCCGTGATGGTCGTCGTGCGCATGCGCATGGCCGTGCCCATGATCGTGCCCATGCTGCCCATGCCCGCCGCCCTCGCCATAGGCCCCGGCCTCGGGCTCGAACGGGGCCTCCATCTCGGTGACGATCAGGTGCATGCGGCGCAGCATGTCGGCCAGCACCGGGTCGGG
>NZ_NCKP01000086.1:0-7843 GCF_002282795.1 Thiomonas sp. 13-64-67 | reverse complement strand
GGCCGCATCATCGACGACAAGGAAATCAAGAGCCAGCTCGCCAGTGCGCGTCCCTACGGTCAGTGGATCGAAAACCTGCGCATCCGCATTGACGACCTCGATCATCTGGGCCACGCCGAGCCCTCGCCCATCCCCCTGCTCGACCGCCAGCAGGCCTTCGGCTACACCCAGGAAGACCTCAAGTTCCTGATGGCGCCAATGGCCGAAAAGGGCGACGAGGCCGTGGGTTCGATGGGCAACGACGCCGCGCTGGCGGTGCTGTCCAACCGCGCCAAGCCGCTTTACAACTACTTCAAGCAGCTATTCGCGCAGGTGACCAACCCGCCGATCGACTCGATCCGCGAGAACATGGTGATGTCGCTGGTGTCCTTCATCGGCCCGCGGCCCAATCTGCTCGACATCAATCAGGTCAATCCGCCCATGCGGCTGGAAGTCAGCCAGCCCGTGCTCGACTACGACGATATGGCGCGGCTGCGCTCCATCGCCCAGCACACCGGCGGCAAGTTCCGCAGTTTCGAGCTCGATATCTGCTATCCGGTGGCCTGGGGGCATGAAGGCATCGAGGCGCGCATTGCGTCCATTTGCGCCGAAGCGGTGGATGCGCTCAAGAGCGGTCACAACATTCTCATCATCACCGACCGCCACATGAGCGCGCAGCAGGTGGCCATTCCCGCGCTGCTTGCCTTGAGCGCGGTGCATCAGCACCTCACCGCCCACGGCCTGCGCACCCAGACCGGGCTGGTGGTGGAAACCGGCAGCGCGCGCGAAACGCATCATTTCGCCGTGCTCGCGGGCTATGGCGCCGAAGCGGTGCACCCATATCTGGCGCTCGACACCATTGCGGCAATGGCCAAAGACCTGCCGGGCGATCTCAGCGCCGAGAAGGCCATCACCAACTACGTCAAGGCCATCGGCAAGGGCCTGCAGAAGGTGATGTCCAAAATGGGCATTTCCACCTATATGAGCTACTGCGGCGCGCAGATCTTCGAGGCCGTGGGCCTGTCGCGCGCGCTGGTGGACAAATACTTCACCGGCACTTCCACGCAGGTGGAGGGCATCGGCGTGTTCGAGGTGGGCGAAGAAGCGCTGCGCATGCACCGCGAAGCCTTCGGCGATTCGCCCGTGCTCGCCAATATGCTCGATGCTGGCGGCGACTACGCCTGGCGCGCCCGCGGCGAAGAACATATGTGGACGCCCGACGCCATCGCCAAGCTGCAGCATTCCACCCGCGCCGGCAACTACAACACCTACAAGGAATACGCGCAGATCATCAACGACCAGTCGCGTCGCATGCTCACCCTGCGCGGCCTGTTCGAGTTCAAGATCGACCCCAGCAAGGCCATTGCCATCGATGAGGTGGAACCGGCCGCTGAGATCGTCAAGCGCTTTGCCACCGGCGCCATGTCGCTGGGTTCCATTTCCACGGAAGCGCACTCGACCCTGGCGGTGGCGATGAACCGCATCGGCGGCAAGAGCAATACCGGCGAGGGCGGCGAAGACCCGCTGCGCTACCGGCCTGAAATGCGCACGGGTTCAAGCGGCATCCAGGACGGCGACACCCTCGGCAGCGTGCTCGGCGCCGAGCGCGTCGTCAGCGACATTCCGCTGAAAAAAGGCGATTCGCTGCGTTCCAAGATCAAGCAGGTCGCCTCGGGGCGCTTTGGCGTCACCGCCGAATACCTGGCCAGCGCCGACCAGATCCAGATCAAGATGGCGCAGGGCGCCAAGCCCGGCGAGGGCGGGCAGTTGCCCGGCGGCAAGGTGTCCGAGTACATCGGCATGCTGCGCTACTCCGTGCCGGGCGTGGGCCTTATTTCGCCGCCGCCTCACCACGACATTTATTCCATCGAAGACCTGGCCCAGCTCATCCACGATTTGAAAAACGCCAATTCCCGCGCGTCCATCAGCGTCAAGCTGGTGGCTGAAAGCGGCGTGGGCACGGTGGCCGCCGGGGTGGCCAAGGCTAAGGCCGATCATGTGGTCATCGCCGGGCACGACGGCGGCACCGGCGCCTCGCCGCTGTCCTCCATCAAGCATGCCGGGTCTTCGTGGGAAATCGGTCTTGCCGAAACCCAGCAAACCCTGGTGCTCAACCGCTTGCGCAGCCGCATCCGCGTGCAGGTGGACGGCCAGATCAAGACCGGCCGCGACGTGGTCATCGGCGCGCTGCTGGGCGCCGATGAATTCGGCTTCGCCACCGCGCCGCTGGTGGTCGAGGGTTGCATCATGATGCGCAAGTGCCACCTCAACACCTGCCCGGTGGGCGTGGCCACGCAAGACCCGGCGTTGCGCAAAAAGTTTTCCGGCAAGCCCGAGCATGTGGTGAATTTCTTTTTCTTCATCGCCGAGGAAGTGCGCGCCATCATGGCACAGCTCGGCGTGCGCAAGTTCGACGATCTGGTCGGACGCACCGAGCTGCTCGACGCGCGCAAGGGCGTCGAGCACTGGAAGGCGCGCGGGCTCGATTTCAGCCGCGTGTTCCATCAGCCCGATGTGCCTGCCGACGTGCCGCGCCGTCAGACCGAGGAGCAGGATCATGGCCTCGCCAAGGCGCTCGATCATGTGCTGATTGAACGCGCCCGTCCCGCGCTGGAGCGCGGCGAGAAAGTGCAGTTCATCCAGAACGCGCGCAACGTCAACCGCACCGTGGGCGCCATGCTTTCCGGCGAAGTGGCGCGGCGCTATGGCCATGACGGCCTGCCCGACGACACGATCCACATCCAGATGGAAGGCACGGGCGGCCAGAGCTTCGGCGCTTTCCTCGCCCGCGGCATCACGCTCTACCTCATCGGTGAAGCCAACGACTACACCGGCAAGGGGCTGTCGGGCGGCCGCGTGGTGGTGCGCCCCAGCCTCGATTTCCGTGGCGACGCGCCGGGCAACATCATCGTCGGCAATACCGTGCTCTACGGCGCGATCGAAGGCGAAGCCTTCTTCCGCGGGGTGGCGGGCGAGCGCTTCGCGGTGCGCAATTCCGGTGCGACCACCGTGGTCGAGGGCACGGGCGACCACGGCTGCGAATACATGACCGGCGGCACGGTGCTGGTGCTGGGCGAAACCGGCCGCAACTTCGCTGCCGGCATGAGCGGCGGCATGGCTTACGTCTACGACGTGGACGGCCAGTTCGCCAAGCGCTGCAATACCTCCATGGTGGCGCTCGACAAGGTGCTTGCGGCGGCCGAGCAGAAAGCGCAGCAGGCCGAAGCGCTATGGCACCGCGGCCAGACCGACGAAGCCCAGTTGCGCAAGCTGCTGCAAGACCATCTGCGCTGGACCGGCTCGCAGCGCGCGCGTGAATTGCTCGACACCTGGGAAGAGGCGCGCGGCCGCTTTGTCAAAGTATTCCCGCACGAGTACAAGCGGGCGCTGGGTGAAATGGCTGCCAAGCGCGAGGCGCAGGCCGCCACGGATAAAGCCAAAGCGCCCGTCGGCCACGCCAGCGTGCCCGCCAAATAACTGAAGTGCATCGTTCAAGCACCACGAACAAGGATCGACCATGGGAAAAATCACCGGATTCATGGAATTCGAGCGGCAGGAAGAACAGTACGAAGCCCCCGCCGTGCGGCTCAAGCACTGGAAGGAATTCGTCCACGAACTGCCGGAAGACAAGGCCAAGACGCAGGCTGGGCGCTGCATGGACTGCGGCATTCCGTTCTGCAACAACGGTTGCCCGGTCAACAACATCATTCCCGACTTCAACGACCTCGTGTGGCAGGGCGATTGGAAGCGCGCGCTCGACGTGCTGCATTCGACCAATAACTTCCCCGAGTTCACCGGGCGCATCTGTCCCGCGCCGTGCGAGGCAGCCTGCACCCTGGGCATCAATGAAGCGCCGGTGGGCATCAAGTCCATCGAGCACGCCATCATCGACCGGGGCTGGAACGAAGGCTGGGTGACGCCGCAGCTGCCAGCGCACAAGACCGGCAAGACCGTGGCCGTGGTCGGCTCCGGCCCGGCTGGGCTGGCGGCGGCGCAGCAACTCGCCCGTGCGGGGCACGCTGTCACCGTGTTCGAGAAGAACGACCGTGCAGGCGGTCTGCTGCGCTACGGCATTCCCGATTTCAAAATGGAAAAGAGCCATATCGACCGTCGCATCGCGCAGATGCAGGCCGAGGGCGTGACCTTCCGCACCGGCGTGCTGGTGGCCGAACTGCCCAAGGACGGCCCCGGCGCCACTGTGTCCAACTGGGCCAAGGAGACCCTCACTCCCGCTCAGTTGCAGGCCGACTTCGACGCGGTGCTGTTGACCGGCGGCGCCGAGTTTCCCCGCGATCTGCCGGTGCCGGGGCGCGAACTCGATGGCATTCACTTCGCCATGGAGTTTCTGCCGCTGCAGAACAAGGTCAACGCCGGAGACAAGTTGAAAAACCAGATCACGGCCACGGGCAAGCATGTGGTGGTGATCGGCGGCGGCGATACCGGCTCGGACTGCGTGGGCACCAGCAACCGCCACGGCGCGGCCAGCGTTACCCAGTTCGAGGTCATGCCGCAGCCGCCTGAGGCAGAGAACAAGCCGCTGGTCTGGCCGTACTGGCCGATCAAACTGCGCACCTCCAGCAGCCACGAAGAAGGCTGCTCGCGCGACTGGGCGGTGGCCACCAAGGAGTTCATCCCCGGAACCGGCAAGGACAAGAACAAAGTCAAGCAGCTCAAGGCCTGCCGCGTCGAATGGAAAGACGGCCGCATGCAGGAAGTGCCCGGCAGCGAGTTCACCCTGCCTGCCGATCTGGTGCTGCTGGCTATGGGCTTCGTGCATCCGGTGGGCAGTGTGCTCGACGCCTTCGGCATCGACAAGGACGCGCGCGGCAATGCCAAGGCGGGTACCGAAGACGAAACCGGCTACGCCACCAATGTGCCCAAGGTGTTCGCCGCGGGCGATATGCGCCGTGGTCAGAGCTTGGTGGTGTGGGCGATCCGCGAAGGCCGCCAGGCCGCGCGCGAGATCGACCGGTTTTTGATGGGTAGCACCGTGTTGCCACGTTGATGCAGCGACCGACCACGACAGATCGCCCGTTTGTTGATCTGTTTTCTGATCTATATAGGGTCGGTGCAGCCGGGTTTCTCGGACAATGCCGGGATGATGCGCGAAGCCGATGACGATCACGGCCTGCCCCAGTTTCCGGGGCGGGATCCACAAGACATGCTGGAGGCCACGCTGGCCAGCCGCCCTGATGGCGACCTCTGGGTGTTCGGCTACGGCTCGCTGATCTGGAACCCGGAAGTCGTGCATGACGAAGTGCGTCCGGCGCGGGTGTGGGGCTGGCGGCGCACGCTGCGCATGTGGTCGCGCATCAACCGGGGCACGGAAGAAGCGCCCGGCCTGGTGTTCGCGCTGATGTCCGGCGGTTCCTGCAGCGGCATTGCCCTGCGCGTGCCCCAAAGTCGGGCCGAGCGCGAACTGCGCCAGTTGTGGAAGCGCGAAATGCCTCGCGCCGTCTATGACCCGCGCTGGATTGCCTGCCGCACTCCGCAGGGCGTGGTGCAGGCGCTCGCGTTCACCCTGCGGCCCAGCAGCCCGAGCTATACCGGTGAACTAGACGACGCGCAGTTGCTCGACATTCTGCGCACTTGCCGTGGCCGCTACGGCACCACATTCGATTACGTCGCGCGCACTGCGCAGGCGCTGCGCGACATCGGCATTCGTGATGTCGAGTTGGAGCGCATCATGGAACTGGCCGCGCAGCACCGACTCGACGCGAAAAATGCTTGATGCGGCGAGTCCGGGCCGCGACCTTCGATAGCATGTGGCATTCCCGCTGTCAAGCCAAATTACTCCTACGAAAAGCGTCAGAAAGAACTCGCCAAAGAGCGCAAAAAGCAGGAAAAACTGCAGCGCAAGGCCAATAAACCCGACAGTGCCGATGCGCCGGGCGAAGATCACGGTAGCGCTGTGCCGCCGAACTCCGTCCCCTCCGGCAACGCCAAGCCAAACTCCGAGAGTTGAGAGGGTGTGAACAAATCCGCCATGTCCGCTCCTCGCGCCCAAACACCCCCGTTCGGCGTTGCAAATGCGCGCCGTGTCGGCGGGCACGGCTGTGCTTTGCGCCTTGACCGGGGGCGTTTGGGCGCGCTGCTCGGCCACGCCGGGTTCATTCACACCCTCTGACCTCCGCGGGGCGGCGGGCGCAGGCTCTATGCTGAGCGCCCTTTTCCACCGGCCCCGCCCATGACCTCCCCCGAACATTTCATTCCCGGCAAGGACGCTTCGCTCGAACAGTCCATCGCCACGCTGCGCAGCAAGCTGAGCGCGCTGGGCTTTCACCTCGAAGAGCGCTCCTGGCTCAATCCGGTGGAAGGCGTGTGGTCGGTGCATGTGCGCGATCACGACTGCGCTCTGCTGTTCTCCAACGGCAAGGGCGCCTCCGAGCTGGCGGCGCGGGCCAGCGCGCTGGGCGAGTTTGCCGAGCGCCTATCCACCCATTATTTCTGGACGCATTTCTACCTGGGCGAGGCAATAGCCCACCGTGCGCATGTGCATGCGCCGGGTGAGCGCTGGTTCCCGCTGAACGGCGACGCCTGGCCCGAGGGGCTGCTCAACCCCGAGCTGCGCGCCTTCTACAACCCGCACGACGCGGTGCCTGCCGCGCAGCTCGTCGACCTCAATTCCGGCAACGTGGCGCGCGGCATTTGCGCGCTGCCCTATCAGCGCCTGTCCGACGGCGCGACCGCCTACTTTCCGGTCAACCTCATCGGCAATCTGTATGTGAGCAACGGCATGTCGGCTGGCAACACGCTGATGGAAGCGCGCACCCAGGCGTTGTCGGAAATTTTCGAGCGCCATGTGAAGTTCCGCATCATCCGCGAAGCGCTATGTCTGCCGGACGTGCCCGAGGACGTGATCGCGCGCTACCCGCACATTGCCGCCGGCATCCGCGGCCTGCGCGAGGCGGGCTTCGGCATCGTGGTGAAAGATGCTTCGCTCGGCGGACGCTACCCGGTGATGAACGTCACCCTGCTGCACCCCGGCGACCAGGGTTGCTTCGCTAGCTTTGGCGCACACCCGCGCTTCGACATCGCGCTGGAGCGTGCCCTCACCGAATTGCTGCAGGGCCGCGCGCTCGACGCACTGGCCGGATTTCCCGCGCCCGGCTTCGATCTCGCCGAAATTGCCGATCCGCAAAACCTGGAAATCCACTTCGTCGATTCCAGCGGCGTGCTGTCTTGGGAGTTTTTGCGCAGTACGCCCGACTTCGACTTTGCCGACTGGAACTTCGGCGCCTCCACCGAACAGGATTACCACTGGTCAGTGGCCGCGCTGCACGCCGAGGGCCATCAGATCTATGTCGCCGACTTCACCCAGCTCGGCGTTTACGCCTGCCGCATCCTGGTGCCCGGGGTGAGCGAAATCTATCCGGTGGACGAACTCGAATACGAGAACAACAGTGTGGGCATTGCGCTGCGCGCCGACATCGCCCGCCTGCCGGAATTGTCCGGGGACGAATGCGTTGCGCTCTACGACCAGATCGTCGAACTGGAACTGGCCGACGAGCGCCCGGTGAGCGTGCTCATTGGTCTCGCCCCCGACCCCGACACCGCCTGGGCCGGGCTCAAGATCGGCGAACTCAAGCTGCTGCTGGCGCTGGCCAGCGGCGACGACGACGCCATACTCGAAGGCTGCGCCTGGCTCGCCCAGTATGGCCAGCGCAGCCCGGAACGGCTCAAGGTGTTTCGCTGCATCGCCGATCTGCTCAAGCTGCAGGACGCCTCAGAGGGTGTGAATGAATCCGGCGTGGCCGAGCAGCGTGCCCAAAGGGTTCCAATCAAGGCGCAAAGCACAGCCGTGCCCGTCGGCACGGCGCGCATTTGCAACGCCGAGTGGGACGATTTGGGTGCGACGAGCGGG
>NZ_NCKP01000085.1:0-8191 GCF_002282795.1 Thiomonas sp. 13-64-67 | reverse complement strand
CGGTTCATCCGGTTGGTCACACGAATCGTCACCGTGTCGCCCTCCTTCCAGCGCAGCGTTGGCCCTGGAATCGATCCGTTGATCGTCGTCGCGACCCGATGTTTTCCGGTGAAATTGACCGGCGTCTCGGCCACCACCAGATCGAATTCGCGACCCCGCAACTCCGGGGCCGTCCCGGTTGCGGCGGGCGCCGTTTGCGCGCGCGCCGTCCACGGGGCCAGCCCCAGCATGACGCCGCCAGCAGCGAACCCTTGCACGAAGCGCCGCCGTTGAACATGGACACCTTCTGGCCGGATGAGGAGATTGCGTTGCATGGTTTCGGCTGCTCCTATTCAATGGAAAATCGAAGCCGTAGCCTAGGACATTAATGTCATGTTCTCGTCAGCTTGCTGTTGACGTGCTGCGGCTAGAGTTTGGGAACGAGAGCACGGCCGCAAGCCGTCGCCTCGTTGGGGGAGATCGATGAAACTGCTGCTTGTCGAGGACGAAATCAAGACCGGTGAGTATCTGAGACAGGGGCTCAGCGAATCCGGATTCGTCGTCGATTGGGCGCGCAACGGCCTCGATGGCCATCATTACGCGATGACCGCGCCCTACGACCTTATCGTGCTCGACGTCATGCTTCCCGACGTCGACGGCTGGCGCATCCTCCAGTCTCTGCGCGAGTCTGGTAACGGCACCCCGGTGTTGTTCCTCACGGCGCGCGACGCGATCGAGGACCGCGTCAAGGGTCTTGAACTCGGAGCCGACGATTATCTGGTCAAACCTTTCGTCTTCACCGAACTGCTCGCGCGCGTGCGCAGCCTGTTGCGCCGCGGCCGTGCCCCGATCCAGACCGACCAACTACACGTCGCGGATCTGGTGCTCGATCTACCGCGGCGTCGCGCCACGCGGGCGGGGGTCCGGATCAATTTGAGCAGCAAGGAGTTTGCCTTGCTGGAACTGCTGATCCGACGCCAGGGTGAAGTGCTGCCCCGATCGCTAATCGCCTCTCAGGTGTGGGACATGAACTTCGACAGCGACACCAACGTGATCGACGTCGCCATCCGGCGCCTGCGGGCCAAAGTCGATGACGGTTTCGAGCCCAAGCTGATCCAGACCGTGCGCGGCATGGGCTACGCCCTGGACGTCCCCGATGGGCATTGAGAAGCGGGCTCGCCGGCCAACGTCACTGGCGGTCCGGGTCACGGTTTTGGTCGGGTTGGCGACGACGACCATGTTCCTGCTCTCGGCATGGAGCATTGAGCATTCGATCGAGCGGCATTTCGCGCGGATGGATCTGGCCGAGTTGCGGGCCGCGTGGGCTTCGGTGGATGCGGCACTTCGGCGCGATCGCATCTCGACACCAAATCCTGCGCAGTCGCAAGGACTCGCCGATGCTATGGCCGGGAGTCACGGCGTTTCCATTGTCATCCGTAATGCCGATGGTCGATTGTTGTACAAGACCGTCACACCTGATCTCGATGCGTTGGTTCGGCAGGTTCCCGCAACCGCGAACTTGAACCTCGACGCGCTGCATATCTGGAGGACATCTCACCATGTCTATCGGGGAGCAGTCTTGCGTAGCGGCGACAAAACAGTCGTCGTGGCAACGGCCATCGATTTCCACCTCCAGTATCTGCGCAAATTGCAGAATGCCCTTTGGGCCGGGACGCTGGTTGCAAGTCTCATCAGTGTTCTGGTCGCAGGCCTGGCCGTACGCCAAGGGCACGCGCCGCTGCGCCGCATCAGCGCACGCATGCGGGAAATGACAACCGAGCGGCTGCACACCCGGTTGGACCCCGCGCACGTTCCAATCGAACTCGCGGATCTCGTGGCCGCCTTCAACGCCATGTTGACCCGGATCGAGCAAGGCTTCGCCCGTTTGCGTCACGTCTCGGCCGACATTGCCCATGAGTTACGAACACCGGTGACCAACCTGAGGACGCAGACGCAGGTCGCGCTGTCCAAGGCGCGAGACGTGGATGCGTACCGGGAAATCTTGTACTCGAACCTCGAAGAGTTGGAGCATATGAGCGCGATGATCGGCGACATGCTGTTCCTGGCCCAGGCCGAGCAGAGCTCGGTGCGTCGCGACGCATCTGGAATCGATCTGAATGCCGAAATATGTGGCTTGTTCGACTACTTCGAAGCCTGGGCGGAGGACCGCGGTGTGCGGCTCGAACTGGGAGGTCAGGCTGGCAAGGTCGACGGCGATCGGGAGATGTTGCGCCGCGCACTGAGCAATCTCATCCGATATACGCAGCACGGTCAATCCGTCCATGTGCGCTTGTCGCAGGACGAGCGATGGGTCAAGATTGAAGTATGCAATCCCGGCACCAGCATTCCTGCCGAACATTTGCCACACTTGTTCGATCGCTTTTACCGCGTGGATCCTTCGCGCCAGCGCCGTGGCGAAGGGGCGGGGCTCGGCTTGGCCATTGTCAAGTCGATCGTCGAAGCGCATGCCGGCCAAGTCGGCGTCACGTCCGAGAATGGGAAAACATGCTTCAGCGTGCGATTGCCGGCGGCGCATTCCAGTTGACCGCCCACGCGGGAGCTTGTACGCATGCCTCTCCCTCCGCTGGCGGTTTCATGCCGATGACGTTTCGCCTTGCGTGACGAGCCGAAGCCCATCAAAGGGGTTCAGAACGGGTCTGAACCCTGCTCTTTGGGAAGGATCGGTCATACCAGTCTCGGCACGGCGTTAATACTACGTGTGAGACCGCGCATTTCAAGAGCCGGGCGCGGACGATGCCGTCGGCAGTGACGGGGTGCTCAACGCAACCTGGATTTGCTGCTCCGCCTGAAGGCGGATTTGGACGATTTGCCGCAGGATTTCGGCAACCGCGGCGCCGGCCTTGGCCTGTGCCGCCGGATCGGGCTTGGCCACGGAGTTGACCGCCAGCAGGTTGGCGCGAGCGGTGTAGAGCTGCGCCTGCAAGGCGCCTTCCTGACGCAAGGCCTCGGCTTGGATCTGTCCAATGCGCACGCGCTGCTGCGGCGTGAACGTTTCCTGCCAAGCACCCCTGGCCGCCGGCCAGATGTCCCCGCCCATCATGCCGTAGCCATAACCGCCGTCGTCACCATAGCCGTGATCGCCCTGAACGCCGAGCGCACCCCAGTCCCTGACCGGACCGTTCATCATGCCGTAGCCGAATCGTGGCCCCCACCAACCGGAACTTTCACGCCAGGGGGGCGGTGCGCCCGCTTCCCATCGCCGGCCCCAGAAGGGGACAGCGCCGAATTCGGGGATCAAGAGCAGGTAAAAAGCGAACAGCACGATCGCCAGCGCAAGCAACCACTTCGGTAGCGGTTTCATGATCCGGGCCTCAGCTTTCCAGCTCGCGCCGCATGCGGTCGTAGATGTCGCGGTCGATGTCCCCGCGGGCGTAGCGCTCCTTCAGAATGTCCAGGTGCCTTTTGCTGTCGGATCGCGCCCCGGCATCGCCTGAATGGCCCGAATGACCAGTGAACAGCCATCGGATCAAACCGACGAGCACGGTGAGAATCAGAGCCTGTCTGAACCTCTCCCCACCCCAACCCTCCCCCATCTCGTGGGGGGAGGGTTGGGGGGCATCCCCCACGTTCGCGCAGCGCCTTTCTCACTTATCCCCCACTCCGTGGGGGATGCTGGGGAGCCTTGCGCGCTGCCTTGCGTCTGTCGCCCATTTTGGAAATCTCAATAGCCAAAAGTCGATGGACTCTATTGAGTTTTCCCTAAATGGCGACATCACCAAAGCCCAGCCTGGACCCAGCAAGCGGCGATGATCGACGGGCGGTGTTGCGCGCTCTTGAGCTTGTTGCGGGCGGTGAGGTTGAGCTCGTCGAGGTTGGCCGGAGAGAAGTTGGCGAGGGCATGCCGCTTGAGCCACGCCCACAGGCATTCCACGGGATTCAAGTCTGGCGCGTACGGCGGCAGGAATGCCATCTGGACAGCGCCCCCGGTGGAGTCCAAATACTCGCGCACGAGCTTGCTGCGATGCGCCTTCAGGCCGTCCCAGATGATCAACAGCGGCTGCTTCAAGTGGGCACGCAGCGCCTTGAGGAACTCGACATGCCGCTCCTTCTTGATCGAGCCCTCGTGCAGCCGGAACAGGCCGTTCGTGTGCGACAGCCCGGCGATGACGGAGATGTGGGTCCAGTTGAAGTGGAACTGGATGATCGGCGTCTGGCCCTTGGGCGCCCAGGTGCGCACCCGCGTGGGGCGCTCGCTCAAGCCCGACGCGTCGATGAAGACGATCAGCCGCCCTTGGCGCCTGGCTTTTTTTTGAGCGCAGGCCAGGTCTTGCGCTTCCAAGTCTGCACGGCATCCCCGTCACGCTCGATGGCGCGGCGCTCGGGCTTTTGCACCGAGAACCCCAGACCACCGAGGATGCGCCAGATCTGGGTCTGGCCGAACTGGACACCGTACAGGCGCCAGGTGAGCACGCCCACGCGCTTGAGCGTCTACAGGTCCGTGCCGAAACCATGCTCCGTCGGGCGTTGCAGCAGCGCACGCCCCAAGTCCTGCAACTGGTCTTCATCCAGTCGGGCCGGACGCCCTCGCGTAGGCATCGCCGGCAACGCATCGATGCCGCCTTCATCGAGCACCGCCTTCCAGGTGTATGCAGTCTGCCGTGCCACACCCACCGCATGTGCAGCCTGTGCCGGCGTCTTGCCCGCCAGCAACATGCGACCGGCTCGCAAGCGCCGCCGCATAGAGTCGTCCAATCGTTTCGTCACCATCTCTCGCGTCCCCGACTTCCCCAATATCGGTATAACGCATGACCAGCTCAACGGTTGTCATGATTTACGGAAAGATCAATAGCGTTGGCGCATTCAGCCGCCTTGCATCTGAGGCTGCAGGCCACGCCAGGTTCGCAGACGGCGACCAAGCGTCCGACTCACCACCCCGGTGTGCGCAATAGGACTGTGCCGGACTTGCCGTCGACATGACTCTTGCGCTTGGTCACGGGTCGAACTGCGGCGTGAGCTGAGCGCCTTGGCGCTCAGCCGCCCGTTGAGCTCACTCGGCATGACCGGTCATGCCCATTCGCTGTTCGCCCATCATGCTCAGGCGCTGGTTGGCGATGGTCCTTTGCTCGGGGCTCAGCACGGCGTAGAGATGCTTGAAGGCCTTGGTCATTGCCTCCATGCCGGTCAGGCGTTGCTGCAACAACTGCGTGCGCGCCTGCATGCGATCGGGTGCGGGTGCGGTTGCGTTCGCGTCCCGCAGCTTGCCGCGCATGGTTTGCATGGCCTCGGCTTGCTGCTTCGCCTGGGTGGCGAAGGCTTGCCAGGCGGGTTCCTGCGCGGCGGTGATGTTCAGCGCGGTCTTGGTGTCGGCCAGATGGCGGTCCACCATCGCCGCGGAATCACCCCCATGCATCATGCCTTCGGCCATGCCGCGCTGACGCATGTTGCCCTCACCCATCATGCCTCCACCCATCATGGACCCCGACTCCATGCCGGCAGCGCTGCCCGACATGCGCGATGAGCCCATGCCGTCGGATTGCGCAAAGGCCGTGCCGATGGCGGCAGCGGACAAGACGGCGGTGATGCCGGCGATGACTTTCTGATTGCGTTTCATGGTGCTGCTCCTGTCTGAATTGGGCGAATGGTCCGTGGGACGATCCCGCCGGGCCAGATGGAAGGAAGTCCTTCGCAACGGTTCCCATTGCAGCCCCGGCATGTAAGCGCGCCATGTCAACAAAGCCCTTTTTTGTATCGCACTGCGCGCAATCCTGGCGTTGACATGCTGCGTTACATTGTTTTTTCCTGAGCACCCGGCCCGCCGGCCAAAATCGACGCATGGAAACCTCCGACCACATCCTGATCGTCGATGACGACGCCGAGATTCGCCGCCTGCTGGGCGCTTATCTGCAGAAGAACGGTTTGCGCGTGACGGCTGTTGGTGACGGCAAGGCCATGGAACGCGCGCTGCTGGCCTCCGGCGTCGACCTGATCGTGCTTGACCTGATGCTGCCCGGTGACGACGGCCTGACCCTGTGCCGCAAGCTGCGCGCCAAGTCCGACATCCCCATTCTGATGCTGACGGCGCGCGGCGAGGAGACCGATCGCATCGTCGGTCTGGAAATGGGCGCCGACGACTATCTGCCCAAGCCCTTCAGCGCGCGCGAGTTGCTGGCGCGCATCAAGGTCATCCTGCGTCGTGCCCGCAGCCTGCCGCGCAATCTTCAGCCGGACGAGGTGCGCCAGGTGCGTTTCGCCGGCTGGACCCTCGACACCGCGCATCGCCACCTGGTTTCGCCCACCGGCGTGATGGTCGCGCTGAGCGGCGCCGAGTACCGGCTGCTGCGGGTTTTTCTGAACCACCCGAACCGGGTGCTCAATCGCGACCAGTTGGTCGATCTGACGCAGGGCCGTGAGGCCGACCCGCTCGATCGCAGCATCGACGTGCAGGTCAGCCGGCTGCGCCAGCGCCTGGGCGACGACCCGCGCGACCCCGCCCTGATCAAGACGGTGCGCGGTGCCGGCTATGTCCTGTCGGCCCCGGTCGAGGCAATGGCCTGATGCGCCTGCTGCCGGCCTCGCTGTTCGGGCGGATGATGCTGATCCTGTTCAGCGGCCTGGTGCTCGCCCAGATCCTGAGCGCCTCGATCAATTTCGCCGAGCGCGATCGCCTGCTGTTGCGCAGCAGCGGCATGCAGTCGGCGCAGCGCATCGCCGACATCGTCAAGCTGCTCGATTCCCTCGGCCCTGCCGAGCAGCAGCGCATCGTCACCATCCTCAGTGTGCCGCCGCAGGTGGTGAAGCTGGAGGCAGCGCCGCGGGCGCCGCGTGCCGCGGCGCTGGACAACCCCCATGCCGCCATGTTCTCGGCCGCGCTGCATGCCGCGCTGGGTGATGCGCGGCCGCTGCGGGTTTCCGTCCGGCAGGCCGCGTCGGGCGCCAGGCCATCCGGGCTCGAGTCCGGCCGCCAGGACATGATGGGTGGACATGGGGGCATGGCAGCGGCCATGTCGGGCATGCCGGACATGCAGGCCATGAAACCCTTCATGCCATCGGGCTTGATGTTTCTGACCCAGGTGCAACTGCGCGACGGCAGTTGGGTCGCTTTCGACACCCAGTTGCCGCAAGGCCCGGCCAGCACGCCGTGGCGATTGCTGCTGACCCTGCTGGTGCTGCTGCTGACGGTGCTCGTCCTGTCGTATGCGGCGGTGCGCTGGATGACCCGGCCGCTGGCGGTCCTGGCCTCCGCCGCCGATGCCCTGGGCAAGGACATCAACCGGCCGCCGCTGCCCGAGACCGGGCCGACCGAGGTGAGGCGCGCCGCGCATGCGTTCAACATCATGCAGTCCAGCCTGGTGCGTTTCATTCAGGACCGCACCCGCATTTTCGCTGCCATGTCGCACGACCTGAAAACGCCCATCACCCGCATGCGCCTGCGCACCGAACTGCTGGAAGACGCCGATTTGCGCCAGCGTTTCGACAAGGATTTGCGCGAGATGGAACTGATGGTGACGCACACGCTGGATTTCATGCGCGGGCTTGAGACACCCCAAGTCGTCCGGCCGATCGACATCACGGCGCTGCTCGAAAGCCTGCAGGCGGACAATCAGGACATGCAGCGCGAAGTCCTCATCGAAGGCCGCGCACTAACCCCCTATGTCGGCGACCCCGAGCGGCTCAAACGTTGCGTCTCCAACCTGATCGACAACGCCATTCTCTACGGCAGGCAGGCGTGCATCATCGTCGAAGACAGCCCCGCAGCCCTCACCCTTCGCATCCGGGACCAGGGGCCCGGCATCGCGCCAGACGAACTCGACAAGGTGTTCGAGCCGTTCTACCGGCTCGAAGCGTCACGCAGCCGCGAGACCGGCGGCACCGGCCTGGGGCTCGGGATCGCCCGCAACATCGCGCGCGCGGCCGGTGGCGATGTGACCTTGCGCAACCACCCGGATGGCGGCCTGGAGGCCACCTTGCACCTGCCGCGCAAATCCGGTTATCTGGATGCTCATTGATTCGGTTCTATGAAGATTGAACTGTCAGCGGACGTCCCTACGGGGACGTGAAGCAGGTTCCGGGCGTGTGCTGAAACCCGAGCAAGAAGAACAGACACGTCGCACCATAGTCGACAAACGCGCCGAGCAGTTGAGGATGGATTTCTGCCTAGGGCCTGTTAACACAAACTGCGAAGGCCATCGGCAACCAGTACGAAGCTGAGGAAGCCGAGAAACATCGCGTCAAGTTTTTCGAACCGAGAGAA
>NZ_NCKP01000084.1:0-5985 GCF_002282795.1 Thiomonas sp. 13-64-67 | reverse complement strand
ACCGCCATGCGCCTGATGGCCTCGAGCGTTTTGTGGTCCAAAGTCCGTCCATCTCGCTTCATATCCATGAGATGCACTGACCCTCCATGAGTTCCCCTTTTTGTCGACTTATTTATCGACTAGTGAGTAATGTGAAGCCGTGACTTTGAAGCCGCCGCCCCAAGGAGGCCGCCGTGTCTGAACAGAACGCCGTCGTTCCTCATGCGCCTTGTGCACGGCCGCCCTCGCCGTCAAGGCGGCGTCTATTGCGGCTGACCCTAGCGTGGCCTGCCGCGACCCTGCCGCTGTTTTGGCAGTCCCCTGCGGCTGAGGCGGCGAATTCCAGCGCGGAATGGTCGGCCGACCCCGAGGCGGCCCGGGCGGCCAAGCTGTTCAAGGCGATCGGCTCGGCGTATTGGATTCAGGAGGGCGCCGGGCCGCGCATCGTTTACATCTTTTTCGATCCGAATTGCCCGTTTTCGCACAAGCTCTACCTGGCCACACAGGCGGAGGTCGGCAAAGGCGGATTGCAGTTGCGTTGGATTCCGGTGGGGCAACTCGAAGCCAGCAGCCCGGGCAAGGCTGCAGCCATTCTCGCCGCGCCCGATCCGCTCAAAGCTTTCCACAAAAACGAGGACGACTGGAACTTCGGCGACAGCCCGGCAGGCGGCATCCGCCCCCTGGCCCACCCCAGCGGCCGGGTGCTGCACCAGCTTCAGACCAACGCCGCGCTCATGCGTCAGGCCAATTTGCACACCTTTCCGGTGATGCTCTATCGCACCGCCAACGGCCGCGCCCACCTGATCGTCGGCCTGCTGCCGGAAGATGCCATCGCATCCGTGTTGCGCAGCGCAGCCTGAGGCAGTGGCGGTCTACTTCACGCTCGCGAGGATGTCCCTGAGCTGCTGCGCATCAGGCGGGCCGACGACGAGCATGGCGTCGCCCTGTTTGTCGCGATAAAGCATGGTCGGCACGCCCGGCGATTTGGTGGCTTCGAGCAAGGCGTTGTTGGCGTTGAGCATGGCGCTTGTGGCGGGCAGGACCTTGCTGGCCGGGGCGATGCCGCCGCCCTGCCCTGTGGGCCCTTTGCCGTAGGTGTTCTCGTTTTCGTGAAACGCTTTGAGACGGTCTGGCGCCTGAAGAATGGCGGCGCCTTTGGTCACGCTGGTGGGGGTGAGCACGGCCACGGGCACCCAGCGAATCTCCAGTCCGTCCTTGCCCACTTTCGGGCGCAGGTTGGTGTAGAGCTCGTGGCAGTAGGGGCAGTTGGCGTCGAAAAAGATGTAGATCACGCGCGGCCCACGGCCTTCGGTGATGATCGTGGCCTTGCCCATCTCGCCGAGCACTTTGACGGCGTCGGGGTTCTGGGTCTGCTGGGCGCTGGCAAAAGGCGCCAGACCCATGACGCAGGTCGCGACGACGGCGGCAAAGGCGGTGCGCAACGCAGCGCGGCGGTTGAGAGTCATGGGCAGTCTCCTCGTCTTGTGGGATATTTGTCGGCGCAGTATGCCGCAAACACAGCGCGCGCGCAGAAGACCTGAGGCCGAGCTCCAACGCTTACTTGGCCGACGCCATCTCCGCTTTGAGCCGGGCCAGATCGGCGTCCACCCCGGTGGAGGTGCGCAGCTTATCGAGCGCTTTCTCGGTGCTGTCGCGCTGGTCCAGCGGATCGCTGAGGATGCCGGCTTCGGTCATGCCTTCAAGGGCTTCGGCCTTGGCCTGCATCTGGAACGTCTTGTCCTGCGCGCGGCGCATGGCGTCACCGGCATCGGCCAGTCCCGTGCCCAGACCGGTGAGCGACTCGGACACGCCGACCTCGGCGCTGGCGGCCGCCATCTGGGTTTTCATCACCTCTTTCTGCGTGCGGAACTGTTCGATGCGGTCCTGCAGTTTGCTCTCGTAGGCGGTGAGCTTCTCGGCCTGCACGGCCACGCTGTCGTGCGCCTGTTGCAGCGAATCGATCTTTTGCTGCGCGGCCTGCTTTTCGCCCAAGGCGGCGCGCGCCAGGTCTTCGCGCTGCGCCTGCAGCGCCATGCGGGCGTCGGCTTCGGCCTTGTCGGCATCGTGCTTGGCAGCGGTCATCTGGTTTTCCAGCGAGATGCGTTCGGTGATCACATCGGCCAGGTGCCGCTTGGTGTCCTGCAGCGTGGTGATCATTTTTTCGTAAGACAGATCCAGCGTCTGCGCTGGGTCGTCGGCGTGGTTGAGAAAGGTGTTGACGCGGGCTTCGAGAATTTCGGCGGCGTGTTTGAACAGAGTCATGAGAGTTCTCCTTCAGGTCAAAGATGGTTCAGTCGTTCACTGGAATGACGAGTTGCGGGTTGAGCGCATCCACCAGCGCGTCGGCCTGCTCCATCGCCTTCACCGCGGTGCCCACGGCGAAGAACTCGATGACATGCGGCTGCCAGTTGTGCGAGCCTTCGTGCAACTGCACGCCGGTGATGCCGTCGGCCTGCGCGGCGGCGGCTTCGTGCTGCATGCGCTCCATCGCCAGTTCGCGGGCGTCGTACATGGCCTGGGTGAACTGCGCCAGCTCCACGTTGTTGCCCAGATTGCCGAGCGAGCGCAGCGCACCCTGGTGGGCGACGTGATAGACGCACGAGCCCATGACCATTTCCATCGGCCGGTAGCCCGACTTGAGCAGCATCCAGAAATCCTGCCCTGACAAGTCGGAGGTGAAGGGCTTGCCGCCCACGCCTTTGAAACCGGGGTCGGCGGTGCGGTGGGCAATGGCGGTGCCGATGGCCATGAACTCCAGAATGTCCTTGTCCCATTCCATGCGCTTGACCTCCAGCCGCAGGCCGACCACGCCGTCGGCGCGCAGCAGAATGGCCTCTTGCTCCATGCGGCTCATGGCGAGTTCGCGCGCCTGATACATGGCTTGCGACAACACGTCCATTTCCATGCTGGTGGACCACTGGCCGTACTGAATGCCGAGGTGATAGACGCAGGAGCCGACCACTAGGCCCAGCGGCTCGAACCCGGCCTGGCGCACCATGACGAATTCATTCACCGACAGGTCGGAGGTGAAGATGCCCTCATGGCTACCCTGGGCGCGCAGGCCCTTGAGCCGCTCCACCGCGTGGGGCGCGAGATGCTCGGCGGCGGAAGCTGCGGGAGTTTCGGTCTGAGGCAATGCGGTTCTATCGTTCATGATGGTTTCCTAGGGTTGGGAGCGAGGGGCTTCAAGCTGACGGTCCGCCAGGCTGAATGTGGGGCAGACGCGGGAGCGCAGCGGACGATTGGGCTCGTAGGCCACGGCGGTGCCGATGGCGATATAGCGGCACTGAAAGCGCGGCGGCTCGCCGCCATCGCCCTCTTCGCGCGTGAGTTCGCTGTATTCGGTATGCGCCAGTACCGAGGCGTTCAGCCTTTGGCCGTCGCTGCGCAGATGTTCAATGGCGCTCAGACGCACATGCTGCTGAAAGGCCGAGAGTTCGCTCAGTTCAGCATTGCTCCACAGTGCACCGGCCTGATACGCCGTCTGCGCCGAAGCGCCGAAGGGCGCGCTGTTCATCATCCCGAACCCCGCGCCGTAGGCCGAAGCACGCGGCAGATACCAGTCGAAATGCGCGCCGATGGCAATGCCCACGGGCACCGCCCCATCATCGAGCAATCGCACGAAGTGCAGGGCCGACACCGTGGCCACCGCCGGGTCGGTGGAGGGCGGCAGACCGCGAATGCGCACCGCGGTGCCGGTGAGCGCGAAATCCACATCGTTCGGCCCCTGCCCGGCATGCGCCTGCAAGGTCACGTCGACCACTGCGTTGGCGCCCAGCAGCGCGGCCTCCAGCCGCAGGCGGTCAAGGGCGTGATGCCAGCCGTCGTAGTGCCCGTCCGACCAGGAGTAGTCGAAGTGGTACCAGCAATTGCCGTTGACCATGCCGAGCGGCTCGATGCCGTGAATGCGCTGCGCCAGCATTTCCGCCGGGGTGGCGGTACTCACCCAAGGCAGCTCGCGCCGCGCCGTGGCGGCCAGGCGGGCCTTGACGAATTCGGGCAGGTCATTGCCGGGCAGCGCCTCGGCCCAAGCCTGCTGCCGCGCCAGTTCATCGGCACTGAGTGCACGCGGTGCGGCCAGGGTGTGGGCGGACGCGGTGAGCCCGTCCACCGCATGGCGCGCGTCCTGCGCGACGCTCTCGGCGCGCTGCTTCAAAGTGTTCCAGAGTGACATGCCGTGCTCCTAGTGCATCAGAAAATCATGCAGCGACTGGCTGGCGCGCTGCAGTTCGCCAGACTGCGAAAACAGCGCCGCCAGCAGGCTCTGCATCCACCCGGCCAGACTCAGTTCGTCGCGTTTGAGGATGACCCCGCCCACCACCCGGGCGCGCTGGGTGTGCACCCCGGAAGGATGGCGTTCAAGCAGGTAATGAAACTCCTCGGTGCGCACGGTGATGCTCTGCACATGGCTGGTCTTGGCGAACAGGCCGTCGCGCTTGCGCACCACATCCACCTGGCCCGGCAGATCGCCTTCGAGGCGCACAGCCAGACCCTCGACAAAGGCCTGGATGTCGGCGCTGGAGCGGCGGATCCAGGCGGCTTGCAGATCGATCTGGTTGGCGTCGTCCGCGCCGGGATCGGTGGGATTCAGAGTGTCGTTCATGGGTGGGTCATGGGTGGGGAGCGTGGTGAGGGAACATCGAGGCCAGCCGCGGCGCGCGGGTGCCGCGCAAAATCACCGGAACCACCGGCATGTCGGCCCGCACCGCCGCCTCGAACGGGCCGAGGTGAAAGCCGAGCAGGCCGGGGTCGCGGCGCAGCTTGCCGCTGGAGGTCTTGCGCACGGTGTGCAGCGGGGCCAGCACCCCCTGGTCGGGCGCGCCGAACATCACCACACGGTCTTTGTGCACCCCGGCCAACTCGCCCACGGCGAGTTCGACTTGGCGCGGATAAATATTGCGCCCGCCGCGAATGATGAGGTTTTTCACCCGGCTGGTGATGTAGGTCTCGACCTCGACGCGGTAGGCCCGGTCGCCGCTGTCGAGCCAGCCGTCGCGCGGCAGCGTTTGCGTCGGTTCGAGCTCCACCGTTGCCGCGTGTGCCCCGGCGCTGCTCGGCGGCCCCTGGTCATTCTCACTGCTCGCAGATTCCATGTCCGGCTCCTGCTAACCCGCGTTCGCCCTGCTGGCGCTGCGGGTTTCGCTTCACGCTCAATCATGGGCGATGAATGTTGGATCGGCAGGGTCCAGAAAAGTGCGGAGCCTTAAGACTCGCCAAAGTGAAGCCAGGAATGGCGCCTGAGAGCGCCCCCAGATCTGCCGCGTTCGCGTCAGGCCTCCCGAGGGGGATGAGCAACCTCAGGGCCCGATCGACTGCAGCCACGCCCGCAAGGCGGCCTGATCGCGCGGGGCGCCCATCGCGAGTTGTGCTAGTCCGTTGCGGTCGCGATAGACCGCCAGCGGCACGCTTTCATACACCCCGGCCTGTTTGAGCACGCCGACATTGGCCGCGAGGATGCGGCCGGTGGCTGCCGTGATTTGCCCCGCGCCCGGAAGCGCCGGTGCAGGGCGGTTGGGGTCGAGCCCATGTTCTTCGGTCGCGCGAAACGCCTGCAGCCGGTCTTTGGCCTGCAGGATGGCGGCCGCCTTGGCCGCGCTGCTCGGCGCAAGAATGGCCACGGGCACCCAATCGACCTGCAAACCGTCTTTGCCAACGTAGGGGCGCAGCGCGCTGTAAAGCTGTCGGCAATAGGGGCAATTGGGGTCGAAGAACACGGTGAGCACGCGCGGGCCCTCCCCTTCACGAATGCGCGTGGTCTTGTGCAACTGCGCGAGCACCTGCGCCGCGGCCCGGATGTCGGGCGCAACCCGGGCCTGCACCGCGGGCGAAGCCGCCTGCTGCTGGGCCTGAACGGGCAGAGTGCCCAGACAAAAGGCGGCACCGCCGAGGCAAAGAAGTCGAGAACAAAAACGTGATCGGACCATGGCATCGCCTTTCGCAACTCAGGAAGTCATCCTGATCAGCCACTCACTTTGCGATACGCGGCCAGCAAGGCGCTGTGGTTGA
>NZ_NCKP01000083.1:0-6045 GCF_002282795.1 Thiomonas sp. 13-64-67 | reverse complement strand
TGTGGACGACGAGGCCATCGCCCGCGCCGCCGATGCGCAGGGCATGACGGTGCGGCCGCTATCGCGCTATTACCTAGGCGCACCGCAGCGCCGCGGGCTGATTCTCGGCTATGCCTATGTGCCCACCGAGCGCGTCCCGCCCTGGGCACAGAAGTTGTGCATGCTCATCCGCAGCCAGCTTCCCGACTGAAGCCGCAATCAAGCAGCGTGGGCCACGCCCGCCAGTTGCTCCATCCGGGTCTTGTCGTCGCGCAAGGCGGCCGCATCACCCGAAAAGACAATCTCGCCTTCAGAAAGCACGTAGGCGCGATCAGCCAGTTGCAGCGCGAGAAAAGCGTTCTGCTCAACCAGCAGCACGGAAATTCCTTCGTCCTTCATGCGTCCCACCGTGCGCATCACCTCCTGCACGATCACCGGCGCCAAACCCTGCGAAGGTTCATCAAGGATGAGTAACTTGGGGTTGAGCAGCAGCGCGCGCGCAATGGACAGCATCTCCTGCTCGCCGCCTGAAAGGCGCCCGCCTTTGCTGGTTCGGCGTTCATGCAGACGTGGAAAGAGTTGGTACACGCCATCGATATTCCAGCGCCCCGGCGTTTCGTGCACCACCAGCAGGTTTTCGTGCACCGTGAGGTGCCCGAAGATCTTGCGTCCCTCGGGCACATAACCCACGCCCAGGCCCGCAATGCGGTGCGGCGAGGCGCCAGTCATGTCCTTGCCGAAGAATTTGATCTTGCCCTGGCGCGGCGGCGTCAGCCCCATGACCGAGCGCATCGTCGTGGTCTTGCCCGCGCCATTGCGGCCCAGCAGCGCGACGAGTTCGCCTTCGCCCACGGTCATCGACACGCCTTTGAGAATATGGCTTTTGTCGTAGTAGGTATGAATGTTGTCGAGTTCGAGAACGGCGGTCATAAGCGGAGAGTCCTGTGGAGATGTCGGCTTGGGTCAGGGCGGTCAGGCCGCTTGACCCAGATAAGCCGCCTGCACCCTTGCGTTGTTGGCAATTTCATCGGCCGTGCCCTCGGCGAGCAGCGTACCGTTGTCGAGCACGGTGATGCGATCGGCGATGCCGAACACGATTTCCATGTCATGCTCCACGAACAGGGTGGCGATGCCCTGGTTTTTGTTCAGATCACGGATCAGCGCGGTCATGTGGTGCGTCTCTTCATCTCCCATCCCGGCGGTGGGCTCGTCGAGCAGCAGCAGCTTGGGACGGCGAGCCAACGCAATGCCCACCTCGACCACCCTTTGGTCGCCGTGCGACATCTCGCCCGTCACCCGATCCGCCTTGCCGCTGATCTTCACCAGATGCATCAACTCATCCACCTGATCGTCGATGCGTTTACGCAGGGCGCGACCCATCCAGGGACGCAGGTTCACGCCCTGTGCCACCTCAACGGCAATGCGCAGGTTTTCATACACCGTGAGCGAGCGGAAGATCTCGGTGATCTGGAAAGTGCGGATGATGCCGCGCTTGACCAGCTCACCGGGATTGACCGTCTGAATGGGCCTGCCGTCAAAGGTGATCTGCCCTTCACTCGGCGGGAAAAACCCGCTGATCAGGTTGAATAGCGTGGTCTTGCCCGCGCCGTTGGGGCCAATGACCGCGCGCAACTCTCCGGGCTGCACCTCGATGGAAATATCGGTCAGTGCCTTGAGGGCGCCAAAGCGGCGCGAGACGTTGTGCAGCTGCAGCAAGCTCATGATGTCTTCCCCTTGCGCTGCAAAAACCCCATCACACCCAGCGGGAAAAACAGCACCGACAGCACGAAAATCAGGCCGATGACGGACATCCAGTTGTCAGTTACCGAGCTGGCGTAATCCCGCACCAGCACGAAGATGGCCGCCCCGACCAGTGGCCCCCAGAAGTTGCGCATCCCCCCCAGCACCGCGATCACCACCAAGTCGCCTGAAAAGGTGTAGTTCAAAGTGTTGGGCGAGGTGAAGTTGTCGAGCAAGGCGTTGAGACCACCGGCCAGCGCCACGATCAGGCCAGACAGAGCGAAGGAAATCGCCGCATAGCGCTGTACCGGCAGGCCGAGAAAGGTCAGCCGCTTCTGGTTTTCGCGGATGGCCACAAAGGTGTGCCCCAGCGGAGAGTTCAGCACGATCCACAGCACCAGGGCGCCCAGCGTGAAGCAGGCCACGACGAGGTAATAAAAGCCCAGAGAGCCCATCGTCCAGTCGAACCCAAACAGATGCAGGGTGTGCCGGGAAAAGCCGGTCAGCCCGTCATAGCCCCCGGTCACGGTCTGCCAGCGAATGGCGATGAAATAAAACATCTGTCCGATGGCAATGGTGATCATGGCGAAGTAGATGCCGCGACGACGCACGGCGATGGGCGCGAGCACGGCGGCCACAACGCCCCCCAGCAAAGTGCCCCCGAGCAGCGCCAACAGCACGTTGTGCGTCATGTACTTGAGCATCAAGCCGACGCCGTAGCTGCCCAGCCCGAAATAGGCGGCATGCCCGAACGACAGGCCGCCGGTATGCCCGAGCAGCAGATTCAGCCCCATGGCGGCCAGGCCGTAGATCAGCACGCGCGAGGCGATGTCGTTGTAGCCGCCGACATAGTGCAGCCAGGCCGGGGCGGTGAGCAGCACCAGCGCCAGAATGCCGGTGCCGAGATGCTGTTTGAGGTTGGATGTTTGCATGGCAGATCGTGGAGGTGGAGCGGTATAGGCAGGCGTACTCATTCGAACAACCCCTCCTGTCCCATGAGTCCGCGCGGTCGCACCACGAGCATCAGCCCCATGATGAGGTAAATCACCGCCTCACTCGCGGCGGGAAAGTAGGCCGTGGTGATGCCCGAGGCCACCCCGATGAGCAGACCGCCCAGCAGAGAACCCAGCAAGGAACCCACGCCCCCGACCACGATGGCGACAAAGGCCGGCATGAGCAGGCCGTCTCCCATCGTCGGCTCCAGCCCGAGCTGACCCGCAGCCAGAATGCCGGCCACGCCTGCAAACACGATGCCGATGACAAAGTTCGCGGTGCGCAGCAGGTAAATGTTCACGCCAAGCGCCGATACGGTTTCGAGATCGGCATTGCCGGCGCGAATGCGGATGCCCAGTCGGGTGTAGCGCAGCACGGCGAACAGCACGGCAGTGCCCACCAGGGCAACAGCAACAACGAAGAGGCGGTAGCCGGTGAGAAAGAAGTAGGTCTGACTGAGGGGATGTCCCAGCGACTCCGGGATGGACAGCGGCACGCCGTTGGCGCCCCAGACGGTGCGGATCACGTCCTGCATGATCAGCGCCAGACCGAAGGTCAGCAACAACGAATACAGCGGATCGCGTTTGTACAGGCGGCGAATGAGAAACACCTCGACCACCAGACCTAGCACCCCGGCGAGCAGCGGCGCTACGGCCAGCGCTCCCCAGAAGCCCAGGCTCGGCTCCAGCGTGTACGCGAAGTAGGCCGCCAGCGCCATGAACGCGCCCTGGGCGAAATTGATGGTGTTGTTCAGCCCGAGGATGAGCGCCAGGCCGAGCGCCAGCAGCGCATAAAACGCTCCGGTGATCAGGCCGTTGAACGTATTGAAGATAAGGACGAGATTCAAGGCAATGCCTCCGCAGCAGCAGATGGACAGGCTGCGGACTCGCGCAGTGGCGGGTCCGCAGGCACGCGCAGTGGCGCTTCAGGCGCGCGGAAGCACGCAGCCGGTTTCTGAAGGCGGCAGCGCGATCTTCTCGCCCGGCACGATACCCGAAACGTCGAACAAGTTCGGATACTTGCCCGTCTGAATCACGTGCCCCGGGAACATGCCCAGCATCAGTTGGTGATCCTGCGGACGGTAGAACACATTGCCGGGCTGAAGCGCGATCTCCGGGGGCAGCACTAGTCCCTCCATCGCCTTGACGACCTTGGCCGTTTCGAGCGACTTGGCCTTTTCCACCGCCAGCCGGATGGCATGCGTGGTGGCAAAACCAAACCATGCACGCGCCGTCGGGTATTCCCCTTTATTGGCTGCGGCGTAACGCTTGACGAAATCCGCCACATGCGGGGTGTTCGGCTGGTTCCAGTACCACTCCATGGTCCACCAGCCGTAGCGAGCCGCCTCGGGCAGCGCCTGCGCCTGCTCCAGCTCGAACAAAGCGCCGCCCACGGCGATGTCTTTGTTGATGCCGAATTGCGCGATCTGCTTCATGCAGTTGACCTGATCGTTACCGGCCAGCAGCAGGCACAGCACGTCGGGCGACTTGGCTTTCACGTCGATCAGATAGGACGAAAAATCGGTCGCCCCCACAGGCACCAGCGCACCGCCCACCACGGAGCCTCCCGCCTTCTTGAGCTGTGTGGTGTAGTCAGCCTGCTCAGACTGGCCAAAGGCGTAGTCAGTGGTCAGGAAGTACCACTTCTTGCCGAATTTCTTGTAGAGCGTCTCGAAGTCACCGGCCGTCAGCATCCAGGTGGTCGAGCAGGTGCGGAAGGTCGTGGTCTTGCACTCCTTGCCGGTCAGGCTATCGACGTGGCCGCCGGTACAGACGAAGAGCTTGTCGTGGCGATTGGCAAACTGCGACACGGCGAGCGAGGCCGCCGAGTTGACCGTGCCCATGAGGAAGTCCACCTTGTTCTGGCTCAGCAGACGCGAGGCCTTGTCCACCGCAGTGCCGGGGTTGCCCGCGCTGTCTTCCACGAAGATCTGCAGAGGACGGCCCATCACGCCACCCGCCTTGTTGATCTCGGCTTCAGCGAATTTGGCGCCCTTGATTTCGCTCTGCCCGAGCGCTGCAAAGGTGCTGGTGATGGGATCAATCAGCCCGATTTTCACCGGCGTCTCACTAGCGCCCCAGCTCGGCACCTGCGTGCCCAGCAAAGCGGCCAAACCCGCCGCGCCGCCCGCCTTGATCAGCGTGCGACGATCCATCTGAACCTGCTCATTCGAGTCTTCCTTGTTCATGCCTGTCTCCTGTGGTGTCAACGAACTGAAATGACGTTTTTTGCGAACCGAGACGACTATAGGGAGGCGACTGGAAAAGAGATAGAGGAGGAACCGGGATGAATTGAAACCTCATGTAACCCGTGTGAGCGCACGTTATAGCGCGGTGAAAAACTTCGCCAAACAACGAGGGTGTACCCGCAGAAATCGCCAGCGGGGCGAAGGTGTTTTGCCTTGAGTTTGGGGAATCACACTCCGACGCCGCAGAGCGGCTAAGCCTTCCTCAAACCAGATCGCGCAGCCGGTACCACAGCATGCCCAGCACCAGCGCGGGGGTGCGCAGCAGGTCGCCGCCGGGGAAGGGTTTGTGGCGCAGACGGGTGAACAGGTCGAAGCGCTCGGCCTGTCCGGCGATGGCCTCGGCGGCCAGCCGCCCCGCCATGCCGGTGAGCGCCAGACCGTGGCCCGAGAAGCCCTGCAGATACAGCACGTCGGGCGCGATGCGGCCGAAATCGGGCGCGCGGTTCATGGTGATGTCGACAAAGCCGCCCCAGGCGTGGGTGATCTTCACGTCGCTGAGTTGCGGATATACCGCCAGCATGCTGCGGCGCATGGTGGCCGCAAGATCGCGCGGGGTGGCGGTGGAATAGCTCACCCGGCCGCCGAACAGCAGACGATCATCGCCGGTGAGGCGGTAATAGTCGAGCACGAACTGGGTGTCGCACACGCAGGCGCGGTTGCGCACCAGAGACTTCGCTCGCTGCGCGCCGAGCGCTTCGGTGGCGATGATGTAGGTGCCCACGGGCATGATGCGCCGGGACAGCCGCGGCGCCACATTGCCAAGCTGCACGTTGCCCGCAAGCAGCACATGGCGCGCGCGCACGCTGCCCTGCGCAGTTTGCACCAGGGCCTTGCCGCCACCGGCCTGCGCCGCAGGCTTGACGCTGATGACGGGCGATTGCTCGTGCAGCACCACCCCGGCGTTGAGAGCGGCGCGGCCCAGTCCCAAGGTGTAGTTGAGCGGGTGCAGGTGGCCGCCGAAATCGTCGAGCACTGCGGCGCAATAGCGTTTGCTGGCGATGAGGCTGCGGGTCTGCTGCGCGTCGAAGCTCTGCAGATGGGTGTAGCCGTATTCGCGCTGCATATGCTCGGCCCAGGCATGCAGC